>NZ_JBEOZU010000004.1:0-201347 GCF_040298185.1 Streptomyces sp. NPDC001634
GGCGCCGCCCGGTCCCGGTGGTCCGCGGGGCCGGCCGCCCGGTGCCGCTGCGCGGCGCGGGCCGGGCCCCGGAACGGCTCGTGTTGCGCTGGGCCGCCGTCGGGCGCGCCCCCGGCCGTGAGCCGTTGCTGCGGGGCGGGGGAGTACCCGGCCCCTGCGCACGCCGTACGGTGCGCTGCTCGGCGTACTGCTCCGCCAGGCGCCCCGACGGCCGGTCCGGCCCGCCCCGCTGGGCGGACGGCCGTACCTCCGTGAGCCCCTGGGCCTCCCGGGCCGCGATCTCCTTGAGCCGGAGCGAGAGTTGGAGGGTGCTGGGCCGCTCCTCGGGGTCCTTCGCCAGGCAGGCGCGGACGAGCGGGGCCAGGGCGTCCGGCACGCCGTGCAGCTGGGGCTCCTCGTGCACCACCCGGTAGAGCATCACCTCGGAACTGCCGTGCCCGAACGGTGAGTCACCGGTCGCCGCGTACGCCAGCGTGGCGCCCAGCGAGAACACGTCCGTGGCCGGGGTGACGGCGGCTCCGCGCACCTGCTCGGGGGCGAGGAAGCCGGGCGACCCGACGGCCGTGCCGACGTGCGTGAGCGTCGAGGCACCGGTCGCCCAGGCGATGCCGAAGTCGATGATCCGCGGTCCCTTCGGGGACAGCAGGATGTTGGACGGCTTGAGATCGCGGTGGACGACGCCGGCCTCGTGCACCGCCACCAGCCCCTCGGACAGGGCGGCGCCCACGGCCGCAACGTCGGCGGCCGTGAGGGCCCCCTCCTCGGCGACCTTGTCGTGCAGGGAGGGTCCGGGGACGTACTGAGTGGCGAACCATGGACGGTCCGCCTCCAGGTCGGCGGCCACGAGCCGTGCCGTACACCCGCCGCGGATCCGCCGTGCCGCCGAGACCTCACGTGCGAACCGCGACCGGAACTCCTGATCCTCCGCCAGATCCGGCCGGATCACCTTCAGCGCGACCCGCTGACCCCGCTTGTCGGAACCCAGGTAGACGACGCCCATCCCGCCCGCGCCGAGCCGCCGGTGAAGCCTGAACGAGCCGACGACACGCGGGTCCTCACGCCTCAGGCGCATCATCGCCATGTCCATCCCCGCTGCCCGGTCCGTTTGACGAGCCACAGCTTACGTTTCCACGGCCGGGTGCGCGCAGAGGCCGCGCCCTCTCGCCCCGATCGATTGTCAGTGCCGGGTGGGAGACTTGAAAGGTGGTCAGGAGGGATGCGAACAGGACGGCCGTGCGCCGCCTGTGATCCCAACCACCCACAGCGGAAGGGGGATTGAACCCGTGAAGGGTGATCGCGTGGAGATAGTCGTGGACGCCGGGGACACGACGCGCACGTACGAGGTGGTGGCGAGCAGGGCGGGCCGCCGAGTGGAGACGGCGGTGCGCAGGGGAGTCGTGGAAGTGAGCGAAGTCACCCGCAGCGGGACCGTGGTGCGGACGGCCCGCTTCATGGCGAACCGGGTGCTCGCGCTGGTGGAGCAGCCGGTTCCGCGGGAGGACGGCTCGGAGCAGAAGGGGCACTCCGGGCGTCCCCTCCGGGAAGACCCTGAGACCTAGGACCTCGTCTCCACCCAGGGGAGTACGCCGCAGGTCATCGCTCATCCTCCGGGAGGCCAGGCAATCGATACGAGGGCATGACGACCCCGGCCCTCCCCGAGCCTAGATTTGAGGTCAAGCGGCGGGTGCAGCACTCGTCCCCCGAGGTCAGACACCCGCCGCTGCCAAGGACAACAACACAACGGTCAGGAGAGGGACCATGGCCCAGACGGCACCGCGGATGCTGATCCGCACGCAGGGACGCAGGGTGTACGCCGCGTTCGGCAACCGCCGCCCGGGCCGCCGCCACCCGCTGGTGGCGACCGTGATGGTCCTCCCCCTGGCGGCCCTGCTCGTGTACGCCTTCGGCGGCTGGGATGCAGTGGTCACACAAGCGTCGTCCGTGGGCGTGATGCTGGGGCGCTGAGCGGCGCCCCAGGCCCGGAAGAGCGGTCCGGGCGGGGACATCCACCCATGAAACCCCGTGGGGACGGGGGTGCGGCGGACGGCACAAACGCCCGCGCAGCTGGGGAGCTGCGCGGGCGTTGTTTTTGCGTCGGGTGTCCTACCCGCGGGCATCCGTGCGGCTGGGGCGGCGCCCGCCAGACGTCGGTCGCCGTGGCTGCGGGCAGTCCTGCCGCTGGGGCGATGGGGGTCCCCTGCTCGAGCGAAGCCAAGAGCTTGGGGATGGGGGTGCAGCGGCATCCGCCCGGCGCCGGCAAGCGAAACCCACCCCGGCCGGCCCCAGTACCGGCTACAGCTCAAACACCGGTCACCCGACCACGTACGCTCCCCGACACAGCCGCACTCACCCAAGGGGAACCGTGAACGCACTACTGCCCGCGCTTGCCGCAAAAGTATGTGCCGCGGTGCACACGCCCCCCGGCAGGGACTGCCACTGCCCGACCTCCGACACCGTCCTCGCCGACCGCGCAGACGCGACCGTAGTCCGCCACGCCGATACGGTGGCCAAGGCCCACGCCCCCGGCACCGACCCCGCCGAACTCTCCCTGCGCCTCACCACCGCCGCCCGACTCCCCGGCACCCTCCTCGCCCCGCTCCACCCGAGCCCCGTCGACCTCCACGGCCGCCTCGTGACCTTCTGGCCGTACGGCACCCCCGTGGACCCCGGCACCCCTGAGGCCGCCCCCTGGGAGGAGGCCGCCACCCTCCTCGCCCGGCTGCACCTGGCCCCTGCTCCCGTCGGCCTCCCACCCATGCGAGGCCCCGCCAAGGCGGCCCGTGCGATGGGGCGCCTCCGTGCGGCCGGCCCCCACCCCGCCGCCGAGCCCGTCCTCCGCGCCTGGGCCGCCCTCCCCGCCTGGGCCCGCGCCGAGGCCCCCGCGCCCCCCTCGGGGACCCTCTGCCACGGCGACCTCCACCTCGGCCAGCTCGTACGTCATCCCGCGGACTGGGGCCCCTGGCGGCTCATCGACATCGACGACCTCGGCGTGGGCGAGCCCGCCTGGGACCTGGCCCGCCCGGCCGCCTGGTACGCCTGCGGCCTGCTCCCGCCCGACGAGTGGACCCGCTTCCTCACCGCGTACCGGAAGGCCGGTGGCCCCGCCGTCCCCGCCGCCGGCGACCCCTGGCCCGCGCTCGACGTTCCGGCCCGCGCCCTCACCGTGCAGACGGCGGCCCTTGCCATCGCCAAGTCCGTCGCCGCGGACCGTCCCTTGGACGAGGTGGAGCAAACGGTGGTCGACACCTGTGTCCGAATGGGCACCATTCCGCCGCAGTTGACGCAAGGACGTGCGACGTAGGCTGCAACCGGCCAGGCCGGGAGCGAGTCCCTCCCTGGCGAAGCACCACCGACCGGCGAGGAGTTGAGCCGACCATGCAGTGTCCGAAGTGTCATGCGCCGATGCACACGTACAACCGCAACGGCGTCCAGATCGAACAGTGCAGCGGCTGCCGCGGCATCTTCCTGGACTACGGGGAGTTGGAGGCGCTCACCCGCCTGGAGGCCCAGTGGGCGCAGCCCGCGCCGCCGGCCCCGCCCGCCCCGGGGGCCTACCCGGCCGCTCCCGCGTGGGGTGCCCCGCACGGCGGCCACCACGGAGGCCACGGACACTACGACCACCACCGCCACAAGAGCTTCGGCCACATGCTGTTCTCCAGCTGAGCCCACTCGGCCCACGAAGAAGCCCCCGGCCACAGGGCGAATTCGAGGGGTCGTTGCAACACTGCTGGTCGGCTGGCGGGATCCAGTAGCTTAGCGAGGCGCTCGGCTGGGGTTTCCCAGCCGAGCGTTGTGCGTGGGCGGCTGTCGAGTTCGGCGGCCACGGCCTCCAGGTGCTCGGGCGGGTGGACGGCCAGGTCGGTGCCCTTGGGGAAGTACTACCGTAGCAACCCGTTCGTGTTCTCGTTCGACCCGCGCTGCCAGGGGCTTGCCGGGTTGCAGAAGTAGACCGGGATGTCGGTGGCCATGGTGAAGGCCCGGTGGGCGGCCATTTCCGAGCCCTGGTCCCGGGCGCACCCTGCGTGACGGCACAGCCGTCCCGGCGCTGCCTCCGTCCCCCAGTCCACGCACCATCAGCGGGTGGATCATGCGCCGTCTGCAGAGTCAAGCTCCTCAAGAGAAGCATGTACGGCCGAGCGTCCTTCGCGCTCCTGAGAACCCGCATCCTCACACGGCACCGACTGGCTGGGGCGGCGTTCAGCGGCCCATCAAGGCGAATCCAACTGGCCCCAGTTCGCGGATGGTTTGTGAGGATCAGGCGTTGCGAAGTGGCTCCGGGTGGCGGCTTGTCCTGGGACCACCGGTCTCCAGATCGGTTGCCGGGACCGGCGCAGTTGTCACCGCGCGAGTCCAGGAGGAGCCGGGACGCCCACCTTCCGAACAGGGCCAGGTCCGCAGTCGGACGGAGAGCCGAAGGTAAACGACCCGACCGGCTCTGGTGCCACTGCAGGCACCCAGCAGATGCCGTCGAGGAGGTCTCCCGGCGGGACCGCCATCGAGCCGACCAGCTTGGTCAGGGTGTCGATCCGGCAGACCCGCCAGGGACCCCCGGGCCCTACGGCCCTCCGGCCTGCTCCAGGTTCGACTGGTGGGGGCCGGAAAGCCAGTCTGCATGCGGCCCGAGACGCGCGTCGACCGGTTCCTCTCCTCGCCGGAGCGCGTCGATGTAGGCATGATCGGCGGCGAGGCGGGCCGCCACCTCGGGACCTTCGGCAACGGCGCCGTGGCCGGGGACCACGACATCGACGTGCCCGGCGGCCTCACCCAGCCGGTCGAGCGCGGCCTCGTAGGCTCCCACCTGATCGTCTTGGCGAACGTCGAAGAGCGGGATCAGGACGTCGGAGAGCATGTCGCCGGCGAGCAGGACGCCACGGTCCGCGAGGAGGACCGCGGCGTGGCCGACAGCGTGCGCCTGATGCTCGATGATCTCGCCCGGCACCACCCCGCCGTCCGCGGGCAGCGGGGTGACTAGCGCGACCAGGTCGAGAGGGATGCCGGACGCGCTCTCCGCCGCCATCGCCTGCGCCCGCTCTCGGGCTTGACTGGCAACGTGGGCGGCTGCGGGGGTGGCATAGCGCGGCACGTCGCCGAACCGGGGATGCCAGAGCAGGTGGTCCCAGTGGGGATGGGTGGAGAACCCGGCGACCACCGGAATGCCGAGCCGGTCCACGTCATCGGCGAATTGGTTCAACTCGGAGCCATCGATGCCGGGATCGATCAGGATCAACCCATCCTCCCCGCGCACCGCGATGGAATTGGTCCAGACCCACTCGCTCTGCCGGACCCAGACGCCGTCGGCCACCTGATTCAGCTTGCCCATCTCCACTCCAATCGGTTGATTAGAGTGCTGAGACTGCGATCCGCAGCCAAATTCATCGCTTTCAGCGCCCGCTGGGCGCGATGTTGTGATTGAGGTGAAAGACGTTGTCGCCGACGTTCAGGTCATCCGCTGATCGGCCGTCCGCAGGGCGAGTTGGCCCGGATCTTGCATCAAGGTGACCGCCCCGGCCAGGAGGTGGTCCCGAACGCCGCCTTCGGGTCATGGACGAGCTGATCGAGGAGAAGCTGATCCGCCTCTGCGGCCCGAAGGGCAAGCACGACCCGGAGCGAGGCGCGAAGCGCCACGGCGCCCGGCAGGCCAAGGTGGTGCTCGGGGGCGCAAGGTCAAGGCCCGCCGACCCAGGGCCCGGACGACCGCGGGCGAGGAGGCGAAGCTCCGCACCTGGGAGCTGTTCGCATCCGAGGACGTGCTCAAGGAGCGGACCGTGGAGACGATGCTCGCCGGACTCTCGACCCGGCGCTACGAGACGGCGCTCGAGCCGACCGGCGAGCCCGGCTCTTCGACCTCGCGCTCGGCGGTCTCGCGCCGCTTCGTCAGGGGCACCCGCGAGTGGCTCGGCGAGCTGATGAGCCGGACCGTCCGCCGCTCCGATGCGAGACGTCAGTCGCCAGGCAACGTTTAGGCACGTAACGTCGCCCTCGAACCGGCCTCCTCCCCGGTCCTGACCATCGGCAAGCCCGGCCCACATCGAGTCGAAGGCATCGCCACCGGCATCGTTCTGCTGGAGGTACCGCGACGGACGAGCGGGCGGTTCCTGCGACTCCTGCGGAGCTGCGGGCGTTTGCCCGTGGTCCTGGTAGATCGGAGGAACCGCCTTGAGGCCCTTGCCGGGCGAGTGCTGGCCGTTGCGCCACTTCTTGCCCGTGCGGAGGTTGATCCCGACGATCCGGGCCGCTTCCCGCTTCCTGCCCCGGCCATCCGGTTCTTGCGGATCTCGAAGTCCATCGCACCCCTTGAACCGGGGTGTTGCAACGACCACTAGAACTGAAGCAGGGCCGAGGGCTTAGGTGTGTGGACGATACTGGGATTGAACCAGTGACCTCTTCCGTGTCAGGGAAGCGCTCTCCCGCTGAGCTAATCGTCCTTGGGAATCCACGATCCGAAGATCGTGGACACTGCGTGCGCGATACTGGGATTGAACCAGTGACCTCTTCCGTGTCAGGGAAGCGCTCTCCCGCTGAGCTAATCGCGCGGGATCCTTGCGAATCATACAGACCCTCGCGGGTCGCGGTCCGTGGGGACCAGTGGACGATACTGGGATTGAACCAGTGACCTCTTCCGTGTCAGGGAAGCGCTCTCCCGCTGAGCTAATCGTCCTTGGAGGTGGAGACGGGATTTGAACCCGTGTAGACGGCTTTGCAGGCCGTTGCCTCGCCTCTCGGCCACTCCACCAGGAGTGCAGGGGCTCGGGAAGATCCCCTGGTTCCTTCGAGCGGACGACGAGGCTCGAACTCGCGACCTCAACCTTGGCAAGGTTGCGCTCTACCAACTGAGCTACGTCCGCTTGTCGTTTCGGTCCGCTCCCGCGTCCCGGCGACGTGTTGAACTCTAGCGGATTCCCGGGCCAGCACAAAAACGCGTTTGTGCAGCGTGCTGCCCTGCGCCTGGTCAGGGACATCGTCGGGGCACCGTGAGGACACGACCGGGCCACCCGAAGGACACCCGCCCTAGACTCGACCCCGTGCTCGACCTCCCTCCTCTCGCCCGTTTCGGCGACCGCGTCGCCACCGGTCTCCTCGACGTCACCAGCGACCCCGCGGCCCTCGACTCCAGCGGCTTCTGGGCCGTGTGCGCGGACTACGAGGGACGTCTGACCTGCGCCCGCTTCAGGGACGTACGAAAAGAGCCCGTGCCCGCACCCGTGCCGGGCCGATGGCAGGGACCGGCGGCCGGTGACTGGACGTCCTCGCTCGACCGCGCCGCGTACACGGCCGGGGTACGGCGGATCCGCGAACTCATCGCGACCGGCGAGGTCTACCAGGTGAACCTCTGCCGTGTGCTCTCCGCCCCGATAGCACCCGACGCCGACATGGACGCCCTGACCGCCGTGCTGGCGCGCGGCAATCCGGCCCCGTACGCAGGAACGATTCGTCTGCCGGAGCACGGAGTGGAGATCGCCACCGCGTCTCCCGAGCTCTTCCTGCGCCGCGACGGAGGGGTCGTCGACTCCGGCCCGATCAAGGGCACCGGCCGTACCGAGGCGGACCTGTTGGAGAAGGACTACGCCGAGAACGTGATGATCGTGGACCTGGTCCGCAACGACCTCGGGCGCGTCTGCGTCACCGGGAGCGTGACCGTCCCCGATCTGTGCGCCGTCGAGAAGCACCCCGGCCTGGTCCACCTCGTGTCCACGGTCCGCGGCGAACTGCGGCCGGACGCCGGCTGGCCGGAACTGCTCGCCGCCACCTTCCCGGCCGGTTCGATCACCGGCGCCCCCAAGTCCAGCGCCCTGCGGATCATCGATGCCCTGGAGACCGCGCCCCGCGGCCCCTACTGCGGCGGCATCGGCTGGGTCGACGCGGACCGGCGGGTGGGGCAGCTGGCCGTCGGCATCCGCACCTTCTGGATCGACCGCACCACCACGGACCAGGCGGTCCTGCGCTTCGGCGCCGGCGCCGGCATCACCTGGGGTTCCGACCCCGAGAGAGAGTGGTACGAGACCGAGCTGAAGGCCGCCCGGCTGCTCGCGGTAGCGTCGGGGGAGTACCAGGACAGGGGAGCGGCATGAACCGGCTCACGTGCCGTGCCCCGACCGGAGGACGGCGCGCCCGGCCATGGCCCTGCCGCGGGTTCGGGCCACGGCCCTGCCGCGGGCTCGGAGCACGGCCCTGCTGCGGGCCGGACCCCCGGCCGGACCGATGCGTCGGAGGACGCTTCCGCCACCATCTTGCGAGGTAATGACCAGTGAAGCTCTGGCTCGACGGCGGGCTGCAGGACATCGAGTCCGCCCGCGTCTCCGTCTTCGACCACGGACTGACCGTCGGCGACGGCATCTTCGAGACCGTCAAGGCCGTCGAAGGACGGCCGTTCGCGCTCACCCGCCACCTCGACCGGCTCACCCGCTCGGCGCGCGGCCTGGGCCTTCCGGACCCCGACCTCGACGAGGTCCGCCGCGCATGCGCCGCTGTCCTGGAAGCCAACCCGATGCCCCTCGGGCGCCTGCGCATCACCTACACCGGCGGCCACGGACCGCTCGGTTCCGACCGCGGCGACCACGGTCCCACCCTCGTGGTCGCCCTCGGTGAGACCACCCGGCGCCCCGACTCCACCGCCGTGATCACCGTGCCCTGGACCCGCAACGAACGCGGCGCGCTGACCGGCCTCAAGACCACGTCGTACGCCGAGAACGTCGTCGCCCTCGCCCGCGCCTCCCAACACGGCGCCTCCGAAGCGCTGTTCGCCAACACGGTCGGACAGCTCTGCGAGGGCACGGGATCCAATGTCTTCGTCGTCCTCGACGGCGAGATCCACACCCCGCCGCTCGCCTCCGGCTGCCTCGCGGGCATCACGCGCGCGCTCACCGTCGAGTGGACCGGGGCCAAGGAGACCGACCTGCCGCTGGACGTCCTGGAACGCGCCGAGGAGGTCTTCCTCACCTCCACACTGCGCGACATCCAGTCCGTGCACCGTGTCGGCGGGCGCGAACTGCCGGGCGCGCCAGGCCCGGTGACCGCCAAGGCCATGCGGGTCTTCGACGAGCGCTCAGGGGACGACCTCGACCCCTGAGCGCCGCATGATCGCTCGGCCCGCAATCCGCGGATAATCTGCTGACCCGCGGCTCGACTCGGGGTAGAACACCCCTGATGACCACGACCCTGCGGCCGGTCGAGCCGCTTCAGCACCACGCGGACGGGACGCGTTCACGGCGCTACCAGGTGTGCGTGAACGGCCGTCCGGTGGGCGGCCTGCGCCTGTCCACCCACTCCGAGTACGGGCCCTCCGTGGCCCGTATCGAAGACCTGCGCATCGAAGAGCCGGATCGCAGAAGGGGCCGGGGCACAGTGGCCGCGCTCGCCTCCGAGGAGATCGCGCGCGGCTGGGGCTGCAAGCGCATCGAGGTGTCGGTGCCCGGGGACGCCGAGGCGGCCCTGAGGCTCGTCACGGCACTCGGGTACGTCCTGCGCAACAGGAACATGGCAAAGCGCCTGGACGACACCCCGCCCCGACTGCCCGCCGGCAGCGTCGCCCGGCCCATGACCGAGACCGAGTACGGGCCGTGGCTGGCCTACGAGCGGGACGACTTCGCGCGAGACCTCATCGAGCGGGGTGTGCCCGAGACCGAGGCCTACGCCAAGGCGGACCAGGGGTACGCCCGGTATCTGCCGGACGGCCTGGCGACCGAGAACACCCTGATCAGCGTCCTGGAACACGAGGGGAGCCCGGTCGGCACCCTGTGGCTTGCCCTGTGGCCCGAGACGGCGTTCGTGCTCAAGATCGAGATACGGGCGCAGCAGCGGGGCCGCGGTCACGGGCGCGCGCTGATGCTGCTTGCGGAGGCACAGGCGACCGAGGGCGGCAAGAACGACATCGCCCTCAATGTCTTCGCGGGCAACACCCCGGCCGAACGGCTCTACGCCTCGCTGGGGTACGAGACGACCGAGTATCACCTGTACAAGGAGCTGACCTGAGCCTCGGGCCCGCTCCTTGTACGGGGAGACCGGTCTGAGCCTCAGGTTGTACGGGGAGACCGGTCTGAGCCTCAGGTTGTACGGGGAGACCGGTCTGAGCCTCAGGTTGTACGGGGAGACCGGTCTGAGCCTCAGGCCCCGTCGGCCAGAAGCCGGTCCGCGATCTCCTCGATGCGCTCGCGCAGTCCCTCCTGGCTCTTGCCGCCGTCCAGACGTTCGCCGCCGATGACGTACGTCGGGGTGCCGGTCACACCGATCGCCTTGCCCTCGGCCTGGTCGGCGTCGACGATCAGGATGTGCCGACCGTCGATCAGCGCCGTGTCGAACTCCTCGGCGTCCAGACCGAGTTCGCGGGCCACCTCGACCAGGAACGCCTCTCCCTTGCGGTCCAGTTCCTCGACCCGGCCGAGCACGGCCTCGACGTACGGCCAGCCCTGCCCCTGCTCCAGCGCCTCCTCGGCGGCCTGCGCGGCGGCGAAGGAGTGCTGGTGCTTGTCCAGCGGGAAGTGCCGCAGCCGCAGCTCCAGCCGGTCGCCGTAGCGGGCGCGCAGCGCGCGCAGGTCGTCGAGGGCGCCGCGGCAGTCGGGGCACTGGAGTTCGCACCAGACGTCCAGGACGGGGACGGCAGTGGGGGCGGGAGAGGAGTCACTCATGGTCACCAGTCTCCCAGCACCGCGGACGCGCCCCAAACGGGACCTTCGCAGCCGGGGTGGAGGCGTGACCCGGACCTGTGGTGTCACGGGTGGAGACGGGGCCGCACCCTGAGGAGGAGCTGACCCGGAGATGTCCCTGAGGTCCGGTCGGACCGTGGCATATGGGGCGCCGAGCGGTGCAGGATGGAAGGGACGAACCGACCCTGCCCGACCGATCTCCGCCTGGAGGACCGGATGATTGCCGAGACAGTCTGTTCCGCCGTCTCCGCGGCCGGCCTGGGCATTGCCGCGGTCACGGCCTATCGCAAGCGCTTCCGCGCCGCGGCCCGCATCGCCGCGTACGCACTCGTGCCCGTCGGCCTGGTGATGACGGGCGTCGTGGGCTGGCTGTCCGACACGGCGTTCAGCCCCACGGCATGGGCGGGCTTCGGCGTGCTCGGTGCCGCCTGGGTGCTGTTCGCGACCACCCGGGCCGTGGAGCGCCGGGGCGGCGGGACCCGCAAGGAGCGCAAGGCGGCGAAGACCGCGCAGAGTAGCGATGCGGTGGCTCCTTCGACCTCTTCCGCGCCCGCGCTGGGCGCCGCGGGCAGCCCTGCGGTCCGGCCCACGGCCAAGCCCCGGACGCCCGCCTCCACGGACGACTTCAGCGACATCGAGGCCATCCTCAAGAAGCACGGCATATGACGGTTTGAAACGACACAGCGCCGGCTGATGGCGCGCGGTGATCAAGGGCGATCAAGGGAGCGCATACCGAGATCATCTTCGTTCCGTACGGCGCGGATATTGGCGAACTCCCGGGCATTCCGGGCGTGTTGATCGCGTGGCGGCTGTCAGCTGCGCCATCATCGCGGCGAGATGCTGGACACAACCCAGAGCGACACCGCTGCTCCTCCCGAGGAGCGCCGGGGTTGTCTCTTCGCGCTTTCCCAGCCACCGCTGATGATCTTCCTTGCGGTGATCGGCTGCCTGCTGCTCATGGCATCACTGCACGACCTGCTGAT
This sequence comes from Streptomyces sp. NPDC001634, assembly GCF_040298185.1. Lineage (NCBI taxonomy): Bacteria > Bacillati > Actinomycetota > Actinomycetes > Kitasatosporales > Streptomycetaceae > Streptomyces > Streptomyces sp. NPDC001634. Next base: position 11,624 of record NZ_JBEOZU010000004.1, read on the forward strand.
GCTCTGAGCCGTATGCGGAGCCCCTGGCGCCACCCGCCGAGGGCTCCGTCAGCCCCACCACCGGATCGCGACGAAGGGGTGTCCACACCGGCTCGTACGGCACCTCGGCCAAGTCGAGCGAGGGGACCTGACCAGACCCCCGGGGGCCGGGCTCCACATTCAGCCCGCCGCTTCCTTCCGGCGTGCCCGGTACGCGGCCACGTGAAGCCGGTTTCCGCAGGTGCGGCTGTCGCAGTAGCGGCGGGAGCGGTTGCGGGAGAGGTCGATGAAGGCGCGCCGGCAGTCGGGCGCCTCGCAGCGGCGCAGCCGCTCCTGTTCCCCGGCCACCACGAAGAATGCCAGCGCCATACCGCAGTCCGCGGCAATGTGATCGGCGACGGAAGCGCCGGGCGCGAAGTAGTGCACATGCCAGTCGTAGCCGTCGTGGTCGGTCAGCCGGGGTGTGGTCCCCGCCGCCGCGACCAGCTCGTTGATCAGCCCGGCCGCGGTCCGGGCGTCCGTCGCGGCGAAAACCGCGGCGAACCGCCCGCGGATCTTGCGTACAGCCGAGAGGTCGAACTCCGACAGGACGCCGACATCGCTCATGTCGTGCCGGTGCACGAAATCGCCGAGGGCGGCGACATCCGGGAGGCCGTCCGTCTCGTCGCCCTCGGGTGTGGTGTTCACCAGATCCACCACGAGGTCGAGCGCGCACCGGGTGTCATGGGTGATCAGCACGTGTCGCTCCCTGGCCTGGGGGGTCGGGCGGGCGCCCGCCGATGCTGGCCGAGCCTAGCGGCTCACCGCCGCCACGGGACGGCCACAGGTCAAGACGGATCATCTCGTGACAACCGCTGAGGCTCAGTGGCATCCGAGAGGTGGTGCCCATCACAAGCCGGATCACCATCGTCACCCTCCGTACGCACCCGGGCGCCGCCTCCACGAGAGATCGCGGCGGCGGCGCCCGGGTGTGCCGTATGCGGTTGTCCTGGCCCGAGCCGTCTCCCCGAGTGGACGGCGCCGGGCGGCTTGAGGGTCTTGCGCTAGCTCTCCGCCAGGATGTGGGAGAGCTCTGTGTCGAGATCGAAATGGCGATGCTCGGTGCCGGGCGGCACCGCGGCATCCGTCCGCTTCAGAAACGATTCCAGGGCCCGCGCCGGGGCCTCGAGGAGGGCCTCGCCCTCAGGGGAGCTCAGCGCGATGCAAACAACGCCCTGACCATGACTGCGGGACGGCCAGACGCGGACGTCTCCCGTCCCTGTGGGCCGATGCAGGCCCTCTGCGAGGAGGTCGCGGGCGAACACCCACTCGACGGTCTCCTCGGCTCCGGTGTGGAAGGTGGCGTGCACGGCGTAGGGATCGGCCGTGTCATACCGCAGTCCTGCGGGAACAGGGAGTGAGGACTCGCTCGACACAACGAGGCGCAGGTGCAGCTCGCAGCTGACCGTGGTGTTCATAAGCGCCAAGGCCTTTCGCTCAGTGTGCGCTCGGGGATTCGCACGTCGGCGAAATCGACATGCCACCTACGATGCCGTTGTAAACCCCTCTGAGTGTTTTGCCTGTCTTTACGTAGCTCATCCGGCCGAGACATCGTTCGCCCGATACGGCCATTCCGGTGACTGGTTTCTCTCCGGTAGGATCGCGCCGTATGAATACGGGGAGTGACGAGCGGGGTGAGGCCGCTGTGGTCGCTGAGGAATCGAGGGCCGAGTGGGCACTCGGTTCCAGGGCGCCGCAATTCATCAAGGCGCGACGGGCACTGCATCTCAGCTGGCAGGTGGGCGTATTCGTGGTCGGCCTCGCGGTCGTCGTCGCCGGCGTGATCATGCTTCCCCTGCCCGGCCCGGGCTGGCTGGTGATCTTCGCCGGTATGGCGATCTGGGCGACCGAGTTCGTCTGGGCCCAGCTGGTGCTCCGCTGGACGAAGCGCAAGGTCACCGAGGCGACCCAGCGCGCGCTCGACCCCAAGGTGCGCCGCCGCAACATCATCCTGACGACGGCCGGTACGGCGATCGCGGCCACTCTCGTCGGCGTCTACCTCTGGAAGTTCGGCCTTGTGACGCCCTGGAACATCAGGGAAGAGTGATCCGGTACTGGTCGGAGGCATCCCCTGACATGGGGTAATGTTCTTCCTGCGCCCGGGCGATTAGCTCAGCGGGAGAGCGCTTCGTTCACACCGAAGAGGTCACTGGTTCGATCCCAGTATCGCCCACAGCAACGAGGGCGGCGGGTATCCGCGGACAACGCGAGCACCCGCCGCCCTCGTCGTGTACCCCCACGGATTTGCGTGTGACCCGACTGCGGGCAGGGAAGGCGGAGCGGTCGTCGCACGTCCTGTCGGCGCGCCGCTGGTCGAAGGGCCGGGGACGGCTGTCACAGACCTCTGCAGGATGCCGTTGAACGCTCCTGCCGCCGCGGAGTGAACGGGTTGGGGTGCGGCTGCGGAGAGCTCGGTTGGGGCGCCATCGGCGGGCTTTGCCTGCGTGTGTGACCGCTGGTTGAGGGTGGGGGGCGGCTGGTTGAGGGTCGGGGGCGGCATGCTTGCGCGTGGGTACGCCGGTGGCTGAAGGAGCTGGGGTGCGGCTGCCCCAGGTCTGGGGTGGGGCGCCGTCGGCGGGCTCTGCTTCCGCGTGTTACCGCTGGTCGTGGGCGGGTCGGGGTGGCATTCCCGTGCGTGGGTGCGTCGCGGATTGACCGGGTTGGGGGTGCGGCTGCCCCGGGGCAGGTCGCCGTCGGCGGGCTCTGCTGCCGCGCGTGCCCGCTGGTCCTGAGCGGGTCGGGCGGCATCCGGTGCGTGGGTGCGTCGCGGATTGACCGGGCTGGGGGTGCGCCTGCCCCGGGCCCGCGGCAGGCCCCCTCGGCGGCTCTTGCTCGCGCGTGTGACTGTTCGCTGTCCACGGGCCGGGCGCGGCATGTCCCGCGCGCGGGTACGCCGCGGAGCGAACGGCTCGGGTGCGGCTGCCCAAGGCCCCGCGCAGCTCGCCCCGGCGGCCCATGCTCGTGCGCGTGAACGCACGTCGCCCGTGGGCCGGGCCTGCCACGCCCCACCGATACGCCGCTGGTCGCAGCGCTGGAGGAGTGTGCCGGCCGACGGACCTCAGGATGCCCGGCGGGCGGTCGATTCCCCGGAGAACGGCCCCAGCCCGGAGGGCTCCGCGCCAACCCGACCCGCTCACCAGCACCCCGCACCGCCGTCCCGCGGCCCCACCCACTCACCCGTCCACCCCACGCCGGACACCCCCACATGCCCGCCGCCATCCTCAACGCCCACCCCACCCCCGCTCTCCCCTCGTCCCCCCGGCTCTCCCCTCGTCCACCCGCCCGACCTGCGCACTCTCCGCCTCGCGCAGCTCGCCCCCGGCCCCGGAGGCCACCCCCGCCGCCCAACCCCGTCCCATCAATTCCTGTCCGAATCATTGACGTGCCCGGAGGGCCTCCGTACCTTGTGCCAGCAAGCGCTTACTTGAAACGATTCACGAACGGCTGGCGCCCTGGCGCGAGGAGGCCTGATCATGCGTGAGAACGGGAAAGTCGAGCGACGGACGGTCCTGAAGGCGGCCGGTGCCTCGGTGGCCGCGCTGGGGCTGGCCACGGCGACCGGCTGTGGCGGGAACAGCGGCACGGGGGACGGGGCGGTCACGATCCGCTACGCCTGGTGGGGTGCCGACGAGCGCGCGAAGAGGATCAACCAGTCCATCAAGCTCTTCGAAAAGAAGTACCCGAAGGTCAAGGTCAAGACGGACTTCCAGGATTACGTGGCCTTTTGGGAGAAGTTCCAGACCCAGGCGGCGGGCGGAAATCCCCCGGACGTATTCCAGAATGCCGTCGCATTTCTTCGGAAGTACGACAAGAGAGGTGTTCTGCTCGACCTCAAGTCCCAGGTGGACGCCGGGAATTTGAGCCTGGACAACTTCCGTGCCGACGTCACCAAGGTGGGCGAGGTCGACGGAAAGCAGCTCGGGATTCCCGTCGGCTCCAACACCATGGCACTGGTCATCGACAAGAAGGTCTTCGACAAGGCCGGCATCGACCCGCGTGCGGGCTGGACCTGGGACGAGTACTTCAAGGCGCTGAAGACGATCAAGGGCAAGACCGGGGTCCCGGGCGACACCGGCTACTTCAGCATCATGTACCTCTACGACCTCTACCTCCGCCAGCACAGCAAGGCGTTCTTCACCAAGGACGGACTCGGCTTCGACCAGTCCGATCTGACGGAGTGGTGGACGGACGGCTACAACCGCGTCAAGGCCGGCATCGTCACCGACCCCAAACGCGTCGAGCAGGACAAGCCCAAGTCCTCGGTGACCGCGGGGCACGGGGCCTCCGAGTTCACCTGGGACAACTTCACCGTCCGCTACACCGCCGAGGGCACCAGCACCTACGGCCTCGCCCCGATCCCGACAACGGACGGCAAGCAGACGGGCCAGTACCTCGCCTCGCTGATGCTCAGCGCCTCGGCCCGCACCTCGCACCCCAAGGAAGTGGCCCAGTTCATCGACTTCATGGTCCACGACCCGGAGGTCGGCAAGATCATGGGCTATGACCGCGGGATCCTGGCGAGCAAGGAGCAGTACGAGGCGTTCAAGCCTACCGACGCGGTGAACAAGGAGATCGCCCAGTACGAGGACGACACCGCGAAGGCAGGCGTCCTCGGCACGATCACCCCGCACCCGTCCGGCGCCGACACCGTCGAGTCCGCCTTCCTGCGCATCGGCGGTGACATGTCTCAGGGCAAGACCAAGGTCTCCGACGCGGTCAAGCAGTTCTTCTCCGAGGCGCAGTCCGCCTTCTCCGCCTGATGGGAACCGCCGTGACGCTCGTCAAGGACACTCCGGCGAACGCCCCGGAGATACGTTCCGCCGGCCCCGCCGCCGTAAAGCGGCGGGGCCGCAGGGAGAACCTCGCCGGTTATCTGTTCATGTCCCCGTGGATCGCGGGCTTCCTGCTGCTGACCGCGGGCCCGATGGTCGCCTCCCTCTACTTCGCGTTCACCGACTACAACCTCTTCAATTCACCGAAGTGGGTAGGCGTCGACAACTTCACCAAGATGTTCGACGACCCGCGGTGGCAGAAGTCGGTGGAGGTGACCGCCAAGTACGTCGTCATCGGCACACCGCTCAAGCTGCTCCTCGCCCTCGGTGTGGCTCTGCTGCTCGCCCAGAGCCGCCGTGGACAGGCCTTCTACCGAGCCGCGTTCTATGCTCCCTCGCTGATCGGCGCGAGCGTCTCCGTCGGATTCGTCTGGCGGGCCCTCTTCTCCGACGACGCGATCGTGGACCGCACGCAGTCGGTGTTCGGACTCCATGTGGGCGGCTGGGTCGGCAACCCCGACTGGGTGCTCTACAGCCTGGTCGCCCTCACGGTCTGGCAGTTCGGCGCGCCCATGGTGATCTTCCTGGCCGGGCTCAAGCAGGTACCGAAGGAGCTCTACGAGGCCGCCGAGGTGGACGGCGCGGGGCCCCTCCGGCGGTTCTGGAACATCACCCTGCCGATGATCTCCCCGGTCCTCTTCTTCAACGTCCTCCTTGAGACCATCCACTCCTTCCAGATCTTCGGCTCGGCGTACGTCGTCTCGAACGCGACCTGCGGACCGGCCGACGCCACGCTCGTCTACACCTGCTACCTGTACCAGAAGGGCTTCAAGGAGGCCCAGATGGGCTTCGCCTCCGCGATGGCCTGGATGCTGCTGCTCGCCGTGGCTCTGGTGACGGCCGTCCTCTTCTGGTCGCAGAAGCGGTGGGTGCACTACGAGGAGGACGTCCGATGAGCTCGACCACGACGAAACCCCTGGCCCTCGGCCGCAGGCGGACCGGCTCGCTCGCCTGGCACCTCGGCGCCCTGGCCGTCCTCGCGGTCGTCCTCTACCCGGTCGTCTGGGTCATCGGCGCCTCGTTCAAGCCGAGCAAGGACATCATCGGCAGTCTGGAGCTGTTCCCGCCGAAGCCCGTCCTGGCCAACTTCACGGGACTCGCCGACGGCATCGCCGACATCTCCGTCCTGACCTTCTTCCAGAACTCCCTCTTCTACGCGCTCGGCGCGGTCGTCGGCGTCCTGATCTCCTGCTCGCTGACCGCATACGCCTTCGCGCGCATCCGGTTCGCGGGGCGGAACCTGCTGTTCTCGCTGATGATCGGCACGCTCCTGCTGCCGTACCACGTGCTGCTGATCCCGCAGTACGTGATGTTCCAGAAGATGGAGCTGATCAACACCTACGTCCCGCTGCTCATCGGCAAGTACCTGGCCACCGACGCGTTCTTCGTCTTCCTGATGGTGCAGTTCATGCGGAACCTGCCCAGGGAACTGGACGAGGCGGCGCGGCTCGACGGCTGTGGGCACCTCCGGATCTACTGGTCGATCGTGCTGCCGTTGTGCCGCCCGGCCCTCACCACCAGCGCCATCTTCACCTTCATCAACGCCTGGAACGACTTCATGGGCCCGTTGATCTACCTCAACGAGCCCGGCAAGTACACCGTGTCGCTCGGCATGATGATGTTCCGCGACCAGGAGGGCGTCGCCAACTACGGCGGCATGATCGCGATGTCCCTGGTCGCGCTGCTGCCCGTGCTGCTCTTCTTCCTGGCGTTCCAGCGGTACCTCATCGACGGTATGGCGACCTCCGGACTGAAGGGCTGACATGGCCACCCACCAAGTGCGCCCCAAGCCCCGCAGGGAGTCCGTCCTCGCCGAGAGGTTCGCCCTTTTTGCCGAGTGTCTGCTCACCGGGGTGTGGATCGCCGTGGCCTCGCTGCCGCTCGTCACCTATCCCGCCGCCTTCGCCGCCGGCGCCCGGCATCTGCGCCGGCGTACGGCCCATGAGGGCGGCGGCCTGCGGGAGTTCGCCGCGGATTTCGCCGCGGCCGTGCGCCGGGGCTGGCTCGTCGGGCTCGCCGGATGGGCGGCGGCTGTCGCGGTGTGGGTGGACGTCCAGGCGGTGCGTGCCGGGCTGCCCGGTGGCCCGCTGGTCGGTGCCGTCGGGCTCTTCGCCCTGATCGGCGGGGCCGTCGCGGGGCTGCGCGCGGCTGCGGCCTGGACACCGGGCGCCTCGTGGCGTGTCCTGCTCGCGGCTGCCGCCCGCCGGACCGTCCTCGACCCGGCCGGGTCCTTCCTGCTCGTCGGCGGACTGGCCGTCGTGCTCTGTTCCGCGATGTTCACTGCGCCGCTCGCGGTCCCCGTCCTCGGGGCCGTCGCGGCGGCCGCCGTCGCCGTCGAGGAGCGTCACCGCCGCCGCTGACCCGCGGTACCCCCTGACCAGGTCGGCGCCCTGGGTGCCGCACCTCTCTCTGTCATGCCCCTGACCTCTCTGCACGACCCGCACGGAAAGGAAAGGACATGTCTCCCATCCCCCGCAGGTCCCTCCTCAAGGCCGCCGCCGTCGCCGGAGCCGCCGCCCAGTTCAGCTGGGCGCTGGGGGCGAAGGACGCGCAGGCCGAGCCGAGAGCCGAGGCCGCCGTCGCGGATCCCGTGACCCTGGACTGGCTGGAGGACGGCGGACTCGGCGCCGCCCCCGGCTCCACGGTCGGTGTGCCCTGGCCGAAGGGCGCGTACCAGGAGGACCAGACGTTCGCGCTCACGGACGCGGCCGGCAAGACCGTACCCGTGCAGTCCTGGCCGCTCGCGTACTGGCCGGACGGCTCCCTCAAATGGACTGCGCATGCGGTCGGTTCGGGCTCCGGCAAACTCACCCTCGCCGCCGGCACGCCCGCCGCGCCCGACAAGAAGGTCACCGTCGACAGGAGCGGCGGCACGATCGACATATCGACCGGAGTCATCACCGCCAAGATCGGCAAGTCCGGGTCCACGCTGGTGAAGTCCGTGACCCGCGGTTCCACCGAGATCGCCAGGAACGGCCGCCTCGTCCTCATCCGCCAGCCGGAGATCGAGGACGAGGACCAGGGCACGGTGAAGACCGAGCGCTTCGAGAGCGCCATCTCCGAGGTCACCGTCGAACAGGAGGGCCCGGTCCGAGCCGTGGTCCGGATCGACGGCAAGCACCGCAAGGGCGACCGCAGCTGGCTGCCCTTCTCCATCCGGCTCTACTTCTACGCGGGCGCCGACTCCTTCCGCATGGTGCACACCATCACGTACGACGGCACCCAGGAGCCCGGCAAGGCGAGCGGCGACTTCATCCGAGGGCTCGGCGTCCGCTTCGGCGTGCCGATGCGGGACGCCGCGTACGACCGCCATGTCCGCATCGGTGGCGACGCCACGGGTCTGCTGCGGGAGGCAGTGCAGGGCATCACCGGGTTGCGCCGCGATCCGGGAGCGGCCGTGCAGGCGGCGCAGTTCGCGGGCCAGAAACTGCCCGACCCGTCGACCTGGGACCAGCGGGTGACGACCAGGCTGCAGTACATCCCCCAGTGGGGCGACTACACGCTCGCCCAGCTCTCCGCCGATGGCTTCACCCTGCGCAAGCGCACCAAGAAGGGGTACGGCTGGATCGCCGCGGGCGGCGGCAAGCGGGCCGCCGGCTTCGGCTACGTCGGCGGGCCGAGCGGCGGATTCTCCTTCGGCCTCAGGGACTTCTGGGAGAAGTTCCCGGCCCAGCTCGACATCCGCGACGCCCACACCGACGAGGCCGAGGCCACGCTCTGGCTCTGGTCGCCCGAGGCGCAGCCCATGGACCTGCGCTTCTACCACGACGGCATGGGCCAGGACACATACGCGAAGCAGCTCGAAGGCCTCAACATCACCTACGAGGACTACGAGCCCAAGTTCGGCACCCCCTACGGCATCGCCCGCACCTCCGAACTCCTGTTCTGGGCCAACGACTCGACGCCCACGCCCGAGGAGCTCGCCCAGCAGATCGAGGCCGTCCGTGTGCTGCCGCAGCTCGCCGCCCCGCCGGGGCAGCTCATCAAGGCCAAGGTCTTCGGCCCCGGCCTCTACTCCGAGCCCGACCGCTCCACTCCGGCCAAGGCCAGGATCGAGGACCACCTGGACTTCCTCTTCACCTACTACAAGCAGCAGGTGGAGATGCGCCGCTGGTACGGCTTCTGGGACTACGGCGACATCATGCACTCGTACGACCCGGTCCGGCACCAGTGGCGCTACGACGTCGGAGGCTATGCCTGGGACAACTCCGAGCTCTCGCCCGACCTGTGGCTGTGGTTCGCGTACATCCGCTCGGGCCGGGCGGACATCTTCCGCTTCGCCGAGGCCCTGACCCGCCACACCGGCGAGGTCGACGTCTACCACCTCGGCCAGTGGGCGGGCCTCGGCACCCGGCACGGTGTGCAGCACTTCGGCGACAGCGCCAAGCAGCAGCGCATCGCCAACACCACCTACCGGCGCTACTACTACTTCCTCACCGGCGACGAACGCGTCGGCGACCTCATGCACGCCAACGTCGACTCCGACGAGACGTTCCTCGTGCTCGACCCGCAGCGGAAGGTGCGCACCGACCCCTACACGCCCGACCCGCACGCGCTGTCCATCGGCTTCGGCACCGACTGGAGCGGACTCGTGTCGGCGTGGCTCACCGAATGGGAACGCAAGGGCCCCAAGTGGGAGAAGGCCAAGGCGCGCGTGCTTTCCACGATGGAGACGATCGCCGCCCAGCCCAACGGCTTCGTCCAGGGCAGCGGGCTCTACGACCTCGACACCGGCAGGTTCGCCGTCGCGTCCAAACCCGTTGTCGCGGTCTCGCACCTGTCGGCGGTCTTCGGCCTGGGCGAGCTGTGCGCGGAACTGATCGACCTGGTCGACATGCCCAGGTTCAAGGAGGCCTACCTCGACTACTGCCGCTACTTCAACGCCACCAAGGCGGAGCAGAAGGCGCGGTACGGCTCCGACTTCGGCACGCTGCTGCTGTTCCAGGGCCACTCGCGGCTCGACGCGTACGCGGCCGTCCAGACCGGGGACGACACGCTTGCCAAGCGCGCGTGGACGAAGTTCTACAGCTCCGACGGCTACAGCGAGTCCCTGCCCTGGAAGACGGAGGAGCTGAGCGGCCCGGTCACGCTCGTCCCGGGCAGCGAGGCCAACTGGGTGTACACCAACGACACCGCGCTGTACGGGCTCGCCGCCATCGAGAACCTGGCGCTGCTGGGGGACAGGATGCCGTCGTAACCGCCTCTCAGCGCATCCGCCCCAGCACCTCCCGCACCCGCCGGGCGTCCCGGATCCGCTGCTCGTACGTCGCACCCAGCGCGAGGAGCAGCAGCCCGGCGAGCGCGGGAGGCAGCCAGCGGGGCAGTGCGCCCGCCAACTGCACCAGGTAGGGGGCGAGTTCGTGCAGCGCGACCGATACGAGCACGCCACCGCCGAGAACGAGCGGCGCCTGCAGTCGGTGGCGGGCGCCCAGCAGGGTCAGGGCGAGAGCCGCGGCGCCGAGCAGCAGCGGACGAGGCCAGTCCGCGTCGCCCCACGCCGTCAGCAGACTCGGCAGGAGCGTCATCGAGAGCCCCGGACCGTACGCCGTCCACGAGGAGGCCAGCGGGTCCCGGCGCTGTCGGACGAACCCCACGACGAGCGCCGGGACGGTCACCGGCAGGGTGTACGCCTCCGGGGCGCCCACGGCCCAGGACCCGAGCCGCACCCAGGTGGCCAGCACGAACAGCGTGGCCGCTACGTATCCGGCCTGGCGGCGCTCCGCGCGCACGGCGGTGCCGGCGGCGATCACCCCGCACACGGCAAGGACGAGCGCCAGAGCGGGTCCGTCGGTGAGGGCGAGGCCGATGGCCACGAGACCGGCGACCACTGCCGTGGCCTCGGCCGGAACCGCGATCCGCGGGAACCGGGCCGCGAGCAGGGCCGCGACGGCCGGGACGGCCAGGACGAGCAGCGCGGTGTGCGCGGTCGGCCAACCCGCGGCGGCACCCACCGCACAGGCCAGGCCGGTCGCACCGGCCAGGGACGCGCTCGCGCAGACCCCGGCCGGACGCCGGCGCACGGCGGCGAGGCCGAAGAGCACGGTCAGCGCGGCAAGCACGGCCAGGGTGGCGCCCTGGGAGGCGAGGGCGAGAAGAGCCAGGCCGGCCGCGGTGAGGAGGGAAAGCAGGAGGGCGGTCACGGATGCCGGTGCCCGACGCGCGAACGCCGCCACGGCCAGCGTCACCACAGCCGTCAGTCCCTGTAGGAACATCCCCACGGGGTAGGAGAGTTCCAGCGTCGACGGGAGCACGAGCACGGTGGCCCAGGCCGTGACCACGGCACCGGTCGTGGCCCGGACCTGCCACGCCGGTATCGTGCGGGCCACCCAGGCCAGGACTGCCGCGACGACGGCGAGCACCAGCGGCGCGGTCGCCGTGCCGGCCGGCCAGGGCGCCCAGACCGTCACCGCGGCGCGCAGGTCCGAAGGGACCCCGGACCAGACGCGTCCCGTCCAGGCGAACGGACCGAGCAGCGCGACGACGACCAGGGGCAGCGCCCACACCACCGCCAGGACCTGCACGGACCCCGAAGCCCGGGCGAAGCCACGCCGCACCGGCTCCGGGAGCGGGTCGCGTACGGCCGCAAGCAGCGCGACCCCGAAGGCCAGATAACCGGGCGTCACCCACACCTGAGGCAGCGTCGCGCGCGGAATGCCGCCGAGGGCCGCCACCAGGCACAGCCCGCCGGTCACCGCGGTGCCGGTGGCGAGGCCCGGCTTCGGGGCCCGCCACGCGACGCCCAGCGCGATCGCCGCCGCGAGGGTGAGGAGCGCCGCCGCACGGGCGGCGGCGCCCGGGCCGGTCGCCTCCCAGGAGAGCAGACCGGCCGCCAGTACGCCCCAGCCGCCCATGCCGTACGCACCGACGGCGGCGGCGATGCGTACGGACCTCAGCGGCGTCCGGAGCGCGACAACCGTGTCGAACCCGGCCGTCAGCAACAGCGCGGCCGTGATCGCGTACGGGCCCGCGCCCGCCGCGACCGCCCACAGCAGCAGAGGCAGTTGGGCGGCGGCCAGCGCGGCCGGGAACGGCATGCGCAGGGAACCGAGCCCCCTGCCGTACGCACCCCACACCCCGGCCAGCACCGCCGCCGCGACGGCCGCGTAACCCGTGCCGTCGGTGGCCCTCAGCGCCACCTCGTGCAGCGCGTATGCGTCGAGCACCGTCAGCGCCAGACCGAGAGCGGACACCGCCTCGGCGGTCGAGCGGAGCCCGCGCTTCAGGAGCGGTACGGGCGCGCCGAGCGCCGCCGCAGTCACCGCACCCAGCACCAGCGACCGCCCGGCGATCCCCAGATGCCCCCAGCTGACCAGCGTGAACGCAATCGCGGCGACGGTGAGCAGGACGCCGCCGAGGACGAGTAGCACGTTCTGCACCCGAGGCGCCGTGGTCTCGGGCCGCCGAGGCGCCGGGGGAGCGGGCGGAAACGGCTGCTGGAGGCGACCGACCAGCAGAGCTCGGCGCGCCAGCAACTGCGCCCGGCGCGCATCCAGTTGCCACAGCTCGGCATCGAGGATCCGCAACTCCTCGGCCGGGGGCGGTATGTGGGTCATACCTTCGAGTGTGGCGCGTATCACGCCGCGTGGCATGAGCGCGCGTACTCAGACCGTACTCAGAACCCGCCCGGCCGCGGCCCGGCAGACTCGGTACATGGACTGGAACCATTACCGCTTCCACAGCCTGTGGCAGCTGCCCGTCCCGCCCGCCCGCGCGTACGCCGTGCTGGAGCGGGCCGAGGACTATCCCCGCTGGTGGCCCCAGGTCCGCGCGGTGAACCGGGTCGACGCCACGACCGCCGTGATCACCATCCGCTCCCTGCTGCCGTACGGCATCACCGTCACCGCGCGGGAGACGCGGCACGACCCCGCCGCAGGCGTGCTGGAGATCGCCATGTCCGGCGACATCGACGGCTGGGCCCGCTGGTCGGTCACCGCGGCCGGTCCCGGGACCCTCGCCCGCTACGACCAGGTGGTCGACGTCAACAAGCCGGTGTTGCGGCGACTGGCCGTGCCCGGACGGCCGTTCTTCCGCGCCAATCACCGGCTGATGATGCGGGCGGGGCGGCGCGGACTCGTGGCGTACCTCGAAGCGGTTTGAAGGGAGGCCGCCGGGACCTGTATTGTTCAGTGCGTTCCCGGGCGATTAGCTCAGTGGGAGAGCGCTTCGTTCACACCGAAGAGGTCACTGGTTCGAACCCAGTATCGCCCACCAGATCGAGGGCGGCGTCTGCTCGCAGAAAGCGCGAGCGGCGTCGCTCTCGTCGTTTTTGCGCGACTTCGTCGCGCGTTGCGGGGGCTTCGCCACCCGCACCCCCGTCCCGGCACGCCGGGGTGGGCCAGGGGCCGAGCAGCCACAGGCACGCTCCACTCCGAGGAGGCCGGTCCGTCATCGACGGACCGGTCTTTGCTGCTCAGGCCGCTGCCGGCAGCTCCGGGCGCAGTGGCCACGCCGGGTCCACCGTCTCCTCGGTACCGCTGCGCGCGAACCACGCCTGCAGCCCCCGGGCCTGCGCCGCGTGCCAGCCCGTCTGCAGGGTGTGCAGCTCGGTCGGTGTCAGCCGTTCCAGGCGGGCCGCGAAACGGCGCCCCACCGCCCGTACGACCTCCATCGCGGCCAGTGCGTCCGCGGCCGCGTCGTGCGCGCCCTCCAGCACGACCCCGTAGTGCGCACACAGGTCGGTGAGCGTGCGGCGGCCCTTGCGGTAGCGGTCCAGGTGCTTGTCGAGGACCCGCGGATCCAGCACGCACAGCGGCGCCGACGCATACCAGCGCTCCAGCGAGGACGCGCGATGCCGGCGCAACTCCCGGTCCAGGAGCGTCAGATCGAACGGTGCGTTCATCACCACCAGCGGCCGGCCCATCGCCGCCTGCTCGCCCAGCTCCCTGGCTATCTCCTCCATCACCGGCGACGGCCAGCGGCCGTTGCGCTGCAGATGTTCCTCCGTCAGCCCGTGCACCGCCGTCGCCTCGGCGGGCACCGGCACCCCCGGGTTCACCAGCCAGCGGCTCATGCGCGGCCGCGTCCCCGGGGCGTCCTGGACGACGACGGCGGCCGACACGATCCGGTCGGTCTCGACGTCCACGCCCGTGGTCTCCGTGTCGAAAGCGGCCAGAGGCCCCTCGTACCAGCACGTCATGCGGACACAACTCCTCGTTCACCCTTGGCAGCTGACGCACCGTCTTCTGCCCGTTTGGTGATACCCGGGCTGTTTGCGCCGTACGCCGGAAGGAGACAACAGGAGTACGGGTCTTTGCAGTTCAGCGGCCCCCACGGGGACTCACTCAGTTTGGAAGGCTAATTGGTCATGGCGATAGCGCAGCCCGAGCGGGGCGGGCTGCTGCCCGAGCGGACGGCACCCCATCGCGGCACACTCGCCACCACCGCCTGCATGGAGACACTGCAGGTGGGCTATCTGCACGCGGTCGCCGCGGCGGCCGGCTGCTCGCTGTCGCAGCCCTTTCCGGACAACGGCATCGACTGGCACGTCAGTCACAGCGCACCCGGCCACACCGTCGACGACGAGGTCACCATCAAGGTGCAGCTCAAGGCGACATATCAGATCCCGCCGCACCCTCCGGGCCGCTTTTTCTCCTTCACGCTCGACAACGAGCACCTGGCGAAGCTCGCCCGCACCCCGGTCTCCGTGCACAAGATCCTCGTCGTGATGATCGTTCCGCGGTCGCAGGAGCAGTGGCTGAGAGCCGGCCACGACCGCCTCGACCTGCGGCACTGCTGCTACTGGACCAACCTCGCCGGACACCCGATCACGGGCCGGCGCCGCACCACCGTGCGCATCCCGACCTCGCGCATCTTCGACGACCGCGCCCTCTGCGAGATCATGACCCGGGTCGGAACGGGAGGCAGACCGTGACACACCGTCCCCTCGAGGAGGCGGCCCGCGCCGTCCGGCCGCACCCGGTCGAGCCGCTGTGGAACCAGCCGCCCGCGCCCGATCAGGTCGACCCGGCCGTGCTCAGCGCCCTGCTGCGCCGCCACGGCTGGCAGCGCCGCGGCGGAGCCCCCGGGCGCTACGGCCGGTGGACCCCGCCGGGCCCCGGCAGCAGTGGTACGAGCCTGCTGGTGCCGGAGAGCCGGGCCTTCCCCGACTGCGACGACCTCCTCGGCGAGGCCCTTGTCGCCCTCTCCCGCAGCGGCTCGCCCTCGGCCCGCGACGTGCTGGTCGGTCTCACCGTGCCCAGCGACGAGATCCACTGGTGGCGGGATGTACCGACGGGACCCGTGGGCGCGGCCCCCTGGACCGTCGAGGACCAGCTGCGCAGCGCCGCCCGCCGGATGCTGCTCGCGGGCGCGCTCGCGACACGCGCGCGTGCCGGCTACTACGGCGCCCGGCACCGCAGGCCCGCCGCCGCGTCCCTGGAGAATGTCCTGGTCGGCGCAGCCCCCGGTGGCCGTCGGCTCACCGCCTTCGTGCCCGTGGCCGTGGGCCGGCCGCTCGCGGTGCGTCTGCACGAGGCGCTCTACGCGGCCCGGGAGGCCATCGACTACCAGCGGGCAACGGGAGGCATGGACGCCTTCGACGCCGCGGTCGAGGCAGGCGTGAGCCACGAGCTGACCGAGGCGCTGGTCGCCCTCGTGCGAGGGTCCGAGGGCGCCAGGATCGCCGTGGAGTGGGCGCCCGCCGCCGGAGTACCCGAGGGCGGCGCAACGCCCGCCGAGCCGGTCGAGTTCTCGCCCGGCGACCTGCCCGCGCTACGCGCGGCCGGGGCGCGCTATCTGCGCGAGGAGCCGTCCGTGCCGGTGCGCCTGACCGGGGCCGTCGTCCGTCTGCGCAGGTCGGGGCCGCGCGGCGAGGGCACCGTACGGCTGCGGGTCATCGCCGGGGCCGAGGTGCCACACGTACGGATGACACTGGACGAGGAGTCCTACCGGATAGCGGGCCACGCCCACCTCGTCGGACTGCCGGTGCGGGTGCACGGGCGGCTGGAGAGCCGGGGCGGCTTCCGGCGGCTCACGGGCGCGTCCGGGGTGGCGCCGGTGCAGGTCGACGAGGCGGAGCGGGACCGGCTGATGAAGTCGCTCCAGGAGAACCTCGACTTCTTCGAGGAGGCATGCGGCGGCGACTGACGCCGGCTGTTTCGCCGAGGGTGGCCGCGGGTCGGTACGATCCCAGTCATGCGCGCGCTCCAGGTATGGCGCCGCATCCACCAGCAGTCAGGAGAGACCGGTGTCAGACGTCCGTGTGATCATCCAACGCGATTCCGAGCGGGAAGAGCGCGTGGTGACGACGGGCACTACGGCCGCTGACCTCTTCGCCGGCGAGCGCTCGATCATCGCCGCGCGCGTGGGCGGGGAGCTCAAGGATCTCGCGTACGAGGTGAAGGACGGCGAGACCGTCGAGGGCGTCGAGATCTCCTCCGAGGACGGCCTCAACATCCTGCGCCACTCCACCGCGCATGTGATGGCCCAGGCCGTGCAGGAGCTGTTCCCCGAGGCCAAGCTGGGCATCGGCCCGCCGGTCAAGGACGGCTTCTACTACGACTTCGACGTCGAGAAGCCGTTCACGCCCGAGGATCTCAAGGCCATCGAGAAGAAGATGCAGGAGATCCAGAAGCGCGGACAGCGCTTCGCGCGCCGCGCCGTCACCGACGAAGCCGCCCGCGAGGAGCTGGCGGACGAGCCGTACAAGCTGGAGCTGATCGGTCTCAAGGGCTCCGCGTCCAGCGAGGACGGCGCGGACGTCGAGGTCGGCGCCGGCGAGCTGACGATCTACGACAACCTGGACGCCAAGACCGGCGAGCTGTGCTGGAAGGACCTCTGCCGGGGTCCTCACCTGCCCTCCACCCGCAACATCCCGGCGTTCAAGCTGATGCGCAACGCGGCCGCCTACTGGCGCGGCAGCGAGAAGAACCCGATGCTCCAGCGCATCTACGGCACCGCCTGGCCGTCCAAGGACGAGCTCAAGGAGTACCTCGACTTCCTCGCCGAGGCCGAGAAGCGCGACCACCGCAAGCTGGGCAACGAGCTGGACCTGTTCTCCATCCCGGAGCAGATCGGCTCCGGCCTCGCCGTCTTCCACCCCAAGGGCGGCATCGTCCGCCGCGTGATGGAGGACTACTCGCGGCGCCGCCACGAGGAAGAGGGCTACGAGTTCGTCTACACCCCGCACGCGACCAAGGGGAAGCTCTTCGAGACGTCGGGCCACCTGGACTGGTACGCCGAGGGCATGTACCCGCCCATGCAGCTCGACGAGGGCGTGGACTACTACCTCAAGCCCATGAACTGCCCGATGCACAACCTGATCTTCGACGCGCGCGGCCGCTCGTACCGTGAACTGCCGCTGCGCCTGTTCGAGTTCGGCACCGTGTACCGGTACGAGAAGTCGGGCGTCGTGCACGGCCTGACCCGCGCCCGTGGCTTCACCCAGGACGACGCGCACATCTACTGCACGCGCGAGCAGATGGCCGACGAGCTCGACAAGACGCTCACCTTCGTGCTGAACCTGCTGCGTGACTACGGCCTCACGGACTTCTACCTGGAGCTGTCCACCAAGGACCCGGAGAAGTTCGTCGGTTCCGACGAGGTCTGGGAGGAGGCCACCGAGACCCTCCGCCAGGTCGCCGAGAAGCAGGGCCTCCCGCTGGTCCCCGACCCGGGCGGCGCCGCCTTCTACGGCCCGAAGATCTCGGTCCAGGCCAAGGACGCGATCGGCCGTACCTGGCAGATGTCGACGGTCCAGCTGGACTTCAACCTGCCGGAGCGCTTCGACCTCCAATACACGGGCCCCGACGGCTCCAAGCAGCGCCCGGTGATGATCCACCGCGCCCTCTTCGGCTCGATCGAACGGTTCTTCGCGGTGCTCCTTGAGCACTACGCGGGCGCGTTCCCGGCCTGGCTGGCCCCGGTGCAGGCGGTCGGCATCCCGATCGGCGACGCGCACGTCGAGTACCTGGAGAAGTTCGCCGCGGCGGCCCGCAAGAAGGGCCTGCGGGTCGAGGTGGACTCCTCCTCGGACCGCATGCAGAAGAAGATCCGCAACGCCCAGAAGCAGAAGGTGCCCTTCATGGTCATCGCGGGCGACGAGGACATGTCGGCCGGCTCGGTGTCCTTCCGCTACCGGGACGGCTCGCAGGAGAACGGCATCCCGTTCGACGAGGCCATCGCGAAGATCGTGAAGGTCGTCGAGGAGCGGGCGCAGGTCTGACGCGTATGTGCCGGAGGGCCCCCGGGGGAGTTCAGCTCCCCGGGGGCCCTCCGTCCTTCTCCCGCAGTGCGAACCGCTCCATCAGCCACGACGAGAACGAGCCGGTCACCGCGCCCAGCAGGCCCAGGCCACAGCCCATGAGCACCACCGCCACCAGCCGCCCCGGCAGCGTCACCGGGACGGCGTCGCCGTAGCCCACCGTCGACAGGGTGGAGGCGGCCCACCACAGCGAGTCGCCGAACGTGCGGATCGTCGTGTTCGGGACGGTGTGCTCCTCGTGGTAGACGGCGAGTGCGGCGATGAAGCCGAGCAGCGCGGCCGACATGCCCGCGTACTGCATCACCCGCCCCTGGAGGGAAGTGCGGGGAGGTTGCCCTTTCCGGCGCTGCACGGCGTCGTAGACCCGCACGACGCGCACCGGCCGCAGAAGGGGCAGCAGTACGACCACCGAGTCCAGCCAGTGCCGGTGGACGAAGTGCAGCCCTTCGCCGCTCAGACGCCAGCGCACGGCGTAGTCGACGACGAACAGCGCCCAGCTCGTGTAGGTCACCGCCAGACACACATCGCGCACCGCCCCCGGCAGCCCCTCGCCCAGGACCCGCACCGTGTACGAGGCGAGATAGAGGAGTGAGGCCACCCCGAGCGGGATCCCGGCCCGCCGCTCCCAGCGGGCCGTACGGCTGTCGTCGTCCATCGGCCCAGCTTCGCCCGTGACGGATTTGCCCGAGCCCCGCCGACACGCCGCGAACGGGCGAAGCCATATGCTGCACATCATGACGAGTGAGCCGGAGCAGCAGATCGGAGTGGGGACGCAGGATGCGTTCCAGCGCCTGTGGACGCCCCACCGGATGGCCTACATCCAGGGCGAGAACAAGCCGACCGGTCCGGGGGCCGAGGACGGCTGCCCGTTCTGCTCGATTCCGGCCAAGTCCGACGAGGACGGGCTGATCGTCAAGCGCGGTGAGCAGGTGTACGCGGTACTCAACCTGTACCCGTACAACGGCGGCCATCTGATGGTCGTGCCCTACCGCCACGTCGCCGACTACACGGACCTGACGGAACCGGAGACCGCGGAACTCGCCGAGCTGACGAAGCAGGCGATGACCGCCCTGCGCAAGGCCTCCGGGGCCCATGGCTTCAACATCGGCATGAACCAGGGCACGGTCGCGGGCGCGGGAATCGCCGCCCATCTGCACCAGCACATCGTCCCGCGCTGGGGCGGCGACACGAACTTCATGCCGGTGGTCGGCCACACGAAGGTACTGCCACAGCTCCTGGCCGACACGAGGAAGATGCTGGCGGAGGCGTGGCCCACGCAGTCTGCGTAGCTGCGGGCACCCGTCAGCGGGTGGCGCGCCCTCCCGCTGCAGCACCGGGTGCCCTCCAAAGCGAGGGTTACCGCTACGCGTCGTACAAGTCGGCCTTCCGCGGCGCCGCATCCTGAACCTGCGTGCTGAGGAACGACGACCGCGTCCCGAACTGCTCCACGTCCACCCCGTTCTCCTTGAGGACCCGGATCGCCGCCGCATGCACCACGCGCAGCACCGGCGTGGCCGCGCGCAGCGCGTCGTCGGCCATGAAGCGGTGCCGCCAGGGCTGGTCGGCCCAGGCGTGGCGCAGCCCGAACGGCTCGGGCAGGGTCAGCGAGCCGCCGAGCCAGTTGAGGAGCGGCGGATACCAGGTGAGCGGGGCACGCGCGGCGAGCCGTACCACCTCGTCGGCGTCGACCAGCGGCAGCTTCACCTTGCGGGTCTCCCAGAACTTGACCGCCTTCGCCACCTCCTTCTCCTTGGCCGCGGGCTTCGTGGTGAACAGGGAGTTGACCGGTCCCAGGGCGTGCCCGGTGACCTCGATGCGCAGGGTGTCGTGCAGCACCGTCACCGTGATCAGCATGGTGATGATCAACTGGCCGTCCCACAGTGTCCACTGGACGCCCAGGTAGTGCCGGTCACCGCTGCCGAACTGCTGCTTGTTGCAGATGTCCTGTATCGCGTGGGTCTTGATCGTGTACGCGTCCACGTCGGTGCCGCTCGGCCGGGACACCTCCTTCGCGTTCTCCCCGATCGGTGTGACGATCCAGTGCGTTATCGAGGGCTTCGGGAAGCCGCCGGTGTTGATGGAGGTCCGCTCCAGCATCGCCAGGCCACCTTGGATCGCGGTGATGACGTCCCAGCTGCGGAAGGGGTGGAACTCCTTGCCCGGCTCGGCGGAGACCAGGTCCTCGGCCAGCTGCCAGCTGCCCCAGCGTGTGCCCATGCCGAGGATGCCCTTGGGACCGGCGTAGAAGACGGAGTTGGAGCGCTGCTCGGCGCTCAGCCGGGCGAGCTCCTTGCGCAGCTGCTCGGCCGCGTCGCCCGGGCTGCCGGGCACCGCCTCGGGGATCTTGGCGCCCAGGCCACCGCCGGCCAGCAGACTGTCCCAGCGCTCGCGCAGGTCCTTCGCGGTGCGTTCGCAGATCTGCTTGGCCCAGAACCAGCCGACGACCGGCATGACGACCGCCCCGCGCGCGTACCACGCCCAGAAACCCGTGAACGGCATACGGATCAGGAAGATCACGGCGAGGGCGCCGACGGCGACCAGGAGGGTCGTGGCGAGGGCACCGGCGCGCTTGTCGTCGCGCTTGCCGAGGACGGTCCGGATCTGGAACACCAGGAGCCACCCGAGGAGTCCGGGCAGAAACAGGATCCCGCACAGGACCATCACCGCCGTGAGCCAGTTGTCGCGCTCACGGCGGATGCGGTAGGCCGCCAGGCAGTGCTCCACGACGACCTGTGGCTCGGTGCCGAAGGACTGGATGAGGGGCTTGCGGCCGGCGCCCAGCATGCGGTCGATCACCGCGCGGGAGTAGGCCTCGCCGAGCCTGGGGCGAAGGATCTTCGCCCACGGACGCGGGTTCTTGACCGTGGACTGGTGCCACTCGTTGTCGGCCTCGAGGATCTTCGTGACCTCGTCGTCCTCCCGGTACGCCGCCGAGGCCAGGGCGAAGGTCGCCGCCGTCTGGCCCGCGGAGCCCGAGAGGGGCACCTGTGCCCCGGGGCTGAAATCGAAATCGAATCCGTCCGTCACTGCCGCCCCCATCGCCGCCGAACCCGCTCCTGCGGCCTTCCCGACTTCCGTGTTCTGCACACCTGTTGCACAGGTCAGCGTCCTGATCGCACCTCAAGATCGCGTCTCGGGATCGCATCTCGAAGTGATCAGGTGATCAGCGTATCCGCAGGCACCGACATCCGTCGGCGGACGGCCGAGAAGCCGTCCGTCGACGGGAGGGAGTCGAACGGAAGTCCAACTACGAGGCTTCCTGGGCCTGTTCGCGTACCTTCTGTGCGAGCTGTGGCGGCATCGGCTCGTGCCGCGCGTAGGAGCGGTTGAAGCGTGCGGTGCCGTGCGACAGCGAGCGGAGGTCGACGGCGTACCGGCCGATCTCGATCTCCGGCACCTCAGCCCGTACGAGGGTTCGGCCACCCGGCGTCTGCTCGGTGCCGAGCACGCGCCCGCGCCGCCCGGACAAGTCGCTCATCACCGCGCCGACGTAGTCGTCGCCGACGAGTACCGTCACTTCGGCGACGGGTTCCAGGAGGTGGATCGTGGCGTCGGCCGCCGCCTCGCGCAGGGCGAGCGCGCCCGCCGTCTGGAAGGCGGCGTCGGAGGAGTCCACCGAGTGCGCCTTGCCGTCGAGGAGCGTGACCCGGACGCCGATGAGCGGGTAGCCGGCCGCCACGCCCCTGGCGGCCTGGGCGCGGACGCCCTTCTCGACGGACGGGATGAACTGCCGGGGCACCGCCCCGCCGACCACCTTGTCCACGAACTCGATGCCGGAGCCGCCGGGCAGCGGTTCGACCTCGATCTCGCAGATCGCGTACTGGCCATGCCCGCCGGACTGCTTCACATGACGGCCGCGCCCGCCGGACCTGCCCGCGAACGTCTCCCGGAGGGAGACCTTGTGCGGAACCACGTCGACCTGGACGCCGTACCGGCTGCGCAGCCGCTCCAGGGCGACGTCCGCGTGTGCCTCGCCCAGACACCACAGCACCACCTGGTGGGTGTCCTGGTTCTGTTCGAGCCGCATGGTCGGGTCCTCGGCGACCAGCCGTGCGAGCCCCTGGCTGAGCTTGTCCTCGTCCGCCTTGCTGTGTGCCTGGATGGCGAGCGGCAGCAGCGGGTCGGGCATCTCCCAGGGCTCCATGAGCAGTGGGTCGTCCTTGGCCGAGAGGGTGTCACCGGTCTCGGCGCGGTTCAGTTTGGCTACGCTCGCCAGGTCGCCCGCGATGCAGTGCGACAGGGAGCGCTGCTGTTTGCCGAACGGCGCGGACAGCGCGCCGATGCGCTCGTCGACGTCGTGGTCCTCGTGCCCGCGGTCGGTAAGTCCGTGCCCGGACACATGCACCGTCTCGTCGGGGCGCAGGGTGCCCGAGAACACGCGGACCAGTGAGACACGGCCCACATACGGGTCGGACGACGTCTTGACGACCTCCGCCACCAGGGGCCCGTCCGGGTCGCACAGTTTGACCGCGCGCGGCTTGCCGTCCGGCGTGGTGACCATGGGCGCCTCCCGCTCCGGCGGGGTCGGGAAGCCGCCGGTGATCAGCTCCAGCAGCTCGACCGTGCCGAGGCCCTGGCGGGCACCGTCGGCGGCGGGCGCGGCGGCCAGGACCGGGAAGAAGACGCCCCGGGCGACGGCCCGCTCCAGATCCTGGATCAGTGTCTTCAGATCGATCTGCTCACCGCCGAGATAGCGGTCCATGAGGGTCTCGTCCTCGCTCTCCGAGATGATCCCCTCGATGAGCCGGTTGCGTGCCTCCTCGATCTGCGGCTGCTGATCGGGCCCCGGCTCCGACTCCTTGCGCTCGCCGGACGAGTAGTCGAACAGCATCTGCGTCAGCAGTCCGGTCAGTCCGGTCACGGGCGCGTGCCCATCGGGCCCCGGCGGGCCGTACAGCGGCAGGTACAGCGGGAGTACGGCGTCGGGGTCGTCCCCGCCGAACGCCTCCGCGCAGATCCGGGTCATCGCCTCGAAGTCCGCCCGCGCGGCCTCGAGGTGCGTGATCACGATGGCGCGCGGCATGCCCACGGCCGCGCACTCCTCCCACACCATCCGCGTCGAGCCGTCCACGCCGTCCGAGGCCGAGACGACGAAAAGGGCCGCGTCCGCGGCGCGCAGACCGGCCCGGAGCTCCCCGACGAAGTCGGCGTATCCAGGAGTGTCCAAGAGGTTGATCTTGATCCCGTCCCATTCGACCGGGACCAGGGAGAGCTGCACCGAGCGCTGCTGCCGGTGCTCGATGTCGTCGTAGTCCGAGACGGTACTGCCGTCCTCCACACGGCCCGCCCGGTTCACCGCTCCCGTCGTCAGTGCGAGAGCCTCCACCAGAGTCGTCTTGCCCGATCCGCTGTGGCCGACCAGCACCACATTCCGTACGGACGCGGGGCGGTCGGCCGCCGTAGCCCTGCCGGCGGCTCCGAGGTGTGTGTTCGCCTTGTCGCCCATGGCCTGTCCTCCCGTGCACGGTGAGGTCACTGTGGGCGCGGACATACGGATCCTCCTCCAGACTTCGTCCGGGAGGTGCCCCCAGCGATGGCGGCTCCGATGACGCCCGCGGTGACTTCGAGCTTCGCACTCCCGTCACGGTGCGTCCATACGAACGACGTGATCCCGCCGCCCGGCCGTGCTGCACCGGCAGCCATCGCCCCGTGACCACGGCGCCATCAGGACGTGACACGGGGGTGCGGGTGCCCGGCCGTCGCGCATGTGCGCGCGTGGCTACGATGGGCCAGCCGGTGGCCAGCAGGGGCCGCGCGGCCCACCGACCGTCGGGAAGGCCATGCTGAACAAGTACGCGCGTGCATTCTTCACGCGTGTCCTCACACCGTTCGCCGCGTTTCTGATCCGCCGGGGCGTCAGCCCCGACACGGTCACGCTGATCGGTACCGCCGGCGTCATCGCGGGCGCGCTGGTCTTCTACCCCCGGGGCGAGTTCTTCTGGGGCACGGTCGTCATCACCCTGTTCGTGTTCTCGGACCTCGTCGATGGCAACATGGCCCGCCAGCTCGGCCGCTCCAGCCGCTGGGGCGCCTTCCTGGACTCCACGCTCGACCGGGTCGCCGACGGCGCGATCTTCGGCGGCTTCGCCCTCTGGTACGCGGGCCACGGCAACGACAACGTCCTGTGCGCGGTGTCGATCTTCTGCCTCGCCAGCGGCCAGGTGGTGTCGTACACCAAGGCCCGCGGCGAGTCGATCGGTCTGCCCGTCGCCGTCAACGGGCTGGTCGAGCGCGCCGAACGCCTGGTGATCTCGCTGGTGGCGGCCGGTCTCGCCGGACTGCACAAGTTCGGCGTGCCCGGCATCCAGGTGCTGCTGCCGATCGCGCTGTGGATCGTCGCCGTGGGCAGCCTGATCACGCTGATCCAGCGCGTCGTCACGGTGCGCCGGGAATCCGCGGAGGCGGACGCCGCGGAGTCCGGGAAGAAGAGCGAGAATGCCTCGCAGGGGAGCGAGGCGGCGAAATGAACAGCCGGCAGGAGAGCGAGGCGGCGACGTGACCAGCCTCCAGGAGCGGCTGACGGACGGGCTCTACGGCCTCGGCTGGAGCACGGTCAAGAAGCTGCCCGAGCCCGTCGCCACCCGGCTGGGCAGGACCATCGCCGATCTTGCCTGGAAGCAGCGCGGCAAGGGCGTACAACGACTCGAAAGCAACTACGCGCGCGTGGTGCCGGACGCGACTCCGGAGCGGCTCGCCGAGCTCTCCCGGGCAGGCATGCGCTCGTACCTGCGCTACTGGATGGAGTCCTTCAGGCTCCCGGCGTGGAGCAAGGAGCGCGTCAGGGGCGGCTTCGACCCGAAGGACATCCACTACCTCACCGATGGACTCGCCTCCGGCCAGGGCGTCATCCTCGCGCTGCCGCACCTGGCCAACTGGGACCTGGCCGGCGCCTGGGTCACCACCAAGCTGGAGACGCCGTTCACGACGGTCGCCGAGCGGCTCAAGCCCGAGACGCTCTACGACCGGTTCGTCGCCTACCGTGAGGGCCTCGGTATGGAGGTGCTGCCGCACAGCGGCGGCTCCGCGTTCGGCACGCTGGCCCGTCGGCTGCGCGACGGCGGCCTGGTCTGCCTGGTCGCCGACCGTGACCTGTCCGCCTCCGGCATCGAGGTGACCTTCTTCGGCGAGACGGCCCGGATGCCCGCCGGACCGGCGCTGCTCGCCCAGCAGACCGGTGCGCTGCTGCTGCCGGTGACCCTCTGGTACGACGACTCACCCGTCATGCAGGGGCGCGTACATCCCCCGGTCGAGGTACCGGAGACAGGTAGCCGGGCCGAGAAGACGTCTGTCATGACACAGGCGCTGGCCGACGCCTTCGCCACGGGGATCGCCGAGCATCCGGAGGACTGGCACATGCTGCAGCGGTTGTGGCTCGCTGACCTGGACCCCGCGAAAGACCCCGAGAACGTACAGGACCCCGAGAAGGGGACGCCGTGAGGATCGGCATCGTCTGCCCGTACTCCTGGGATGTGCCGGGCGGAGTCCAGTTCCACATCCGCGATCTGGCCGCATACTTCATCCGACTCGGGCACGAGGTCTCCGTCCTCGCCCCCGCGGACGACGAGACGCCGCTGCCGCCGTACGTGGTCTCGGCGGGCCGCGCGGTCCCGGTGCCGTACAACGGCTCGGTGGCCCGCCTGAACTTCGGGTTCCTCAGTGCCGCGCGGGTACGGCGCTGGCTGCACGACGGCGAGTTCGACGTGATCCACATCCACGAGCCGACCTCGCCGTCGCTGGGCCTGCTGGCCTGCTGGGCGGCGCAGGGCCCGATCGTGGCGACCTTTCACACGTCGAACCCGCGCTCCCGGGCGATGGTCGCCGCGTACGCGATCCTGCAGGCGGCCCTGGAGAAGATCAGCGCACGGATCGCGGTGAGCGAGTACGCACGCCGCACGCTGGTCGAGCACCTGGGCGGCGACGCGGTGGTGATCCCGAACGGCGTGGACGTCGACTTCTTCGCGAAGGCCAAGCCCAATCCGGAGTGGCAGGGCGAGACGATCGGCTTCATGGGGCGCATCGACGAACCGCGCAAGGGCCTTCCGGTCCTCATGAAGGCCCTGCCCAGGATCCTGGCCGCGCGCCCGAAGGCGAGGCTGCTGGTCGCGGGCCGGGGCGACGAGGAGGAAGCGGTCGAGACGCTCCCCGTCGAGCTGCGCTCGCGCGTGCAGTTCCTCGGCATGATCAGCGACGAGGACAAGGCGCGGTTCCTGCGCAGCGTCGACCTGTATGTGGCACCCAACACCGGCGGCGAGAGCTTCGGCATCATCCTCGTCGAAGCGATGTCGGCGGGCGCCCCGGTCCTCGCCTCCGACCTGGACGCCTTCGCCCAGGTCCTCGACCGGGGAGCGGCCGGAGAACTGTTCGCCAACGAGGACGCCGACGCGCTCGCCGACGCGGCCGTGCGGCTGCTCGGTGACCCGGAGCGCCGCGCCGAACTGCGCATGCGGGGAAGCGCCCACGTACGGCGCTTCGACTGGTCGACGGTCGGGGCGGACATCCTGTCGGTCTACGAAACGGTGACGGACGGCGCGGCGGCAGTGGCCGCGGACGAACGTACGGGACTGCGGGCACGGCTCGGGTTGGCGCGGGACTGACACATTCAGCCCGTCTGGGGGTACCCCCTGCTCGAAGAGCTCGGGGGAGCTTGAGGACGAGGCCGTTCAGGCCGAAAGCGGGGGCCCGGGGGCGGCAGCCCCCGGACGACGGCCGCGGCAGGACGTCCGGCCAAGCCCAGCGGCAGCGCACCGGTAGCCTTGCCGCCCGTGACCGCAACCCTCATCTGGATCCTCGTCGCCCTCGTTGCGACCGGCCTTTATCTGAGCTGGACCGCGGGGCGCCTCGACCGGCTGCACTCCCGGATCGACGCGGCGCGGGCCGCGCTCGACGCGCAGCTGTTGCGGCGCGCCTCGGTCGCCCAGGAGCTGGCGACCTCAGGGGTGCTCGACCCGGCCGCATCGATCGTCCTGTACGAGGCCGCGCACGCGGCCCGGCAGGCGGAGGAGGAGCAGCGGGAGGTCGCCGAGAGCGAGCTGAGCCAGGCGCTGCGGGCCGTCTTCGGGGAGGCTCAGCAGGTGGAGGCGGTGCGGGAGGCGCCAGGGGGAGAGGCCGCCGCGCATGAGCTGACGGAGGCGGTGCGGAGGGTGCCGATGGCCCGCCGGTTCCACAACGACGCGGTGCGCGCGGCACGGGCGCTGCGGCGCCACCGCAAGGTGCGCTGGTTCCGCCTCGCCGGCCACGCCCCGTTCCCGATGGCCTTCGAAATGGACGACGAACCACCGGCGGCGCTCATGGACCGGTCCACGACGTGAGGCGCCGGGGCGGGTGGTGAGGCCCTGGGGCGGCCGTGTCCCGTGCCCCCACTCCCGGGCAAAACGATCCACCGCCTCCCCATTGGCCCTTGCCGTGGCCTGCACCTGTCCCGTTTCCTCGGTCGAGCAGAATTTCCTCTTTTCCAGAGTGAGGTCGAAACCCGTGTCCAGCACGCTCTCCACCCCCCAGACCCCCGAGACCGGCACCGCCCGCGTGAAGCGTGGCATGGCCGAGCAGCTCAAGGGCGGCGTGATCATGGACGTCGTCACGCCGGAGCAGGCGAAGATCGCCGAGGACGCGGGCGCCGTCGCCGTCATGGCTCTGGAGCGGGTCCCGGCCGACATCCGCAAGGACGGCGGGGTGGCCCGTATGTCCGACCCGGACATGATCGAGGGCATCATCAACGCCGTCTCCATCCCGGTGATGGCCAAGTCGCGCATCGGCCACTTCGTCGAGGCCCAGGTCCTGCAGTCCCTCGGCGTCGACTACATCGACGAGTCCGAGGTCCTCACCCCGGCCGACGAGGTCAACCACTCCGACAAGTGGGCCTTCACCACGCCGTTCGTCTGCGGCGCCACCAACCTCGGCGAGGCCCTCCGCCGCATCGCCGAGGGCGCCGCCATGATCCGCTCCAAGGGCGAGGCCGGCACCGGCAACGTCGTCGAGGCCGTGCGCCACCTGCGCCAGATCAAGAACGAGATCGCCCGCCTGCGCGGCTTCGACAACCACGAGCTGTACGCCGCCGCCAAGGAGCTGCGCGCCCCGTACGAGCTGGTCAAGGAGGTCGCCGAGCTGGGCAAGCTCCCGGTCGTGCTGTTCTCCGCCGGTGGCGTCGCCACCCCGGCCGACGCCGCGCTGATGCGTCAGCTCGGCGCCGAGGGCGTCTTCGTCGGCTCGGGCATCTTCAAGTCGGGCGACCCGGCCAAGCGCGCCGCCGCCATCGTGAAGGCGACCACCTTCTACGACGACCCCAAGATCATCGCGGACGCGTCCCGCAACCTCGGCGAGGCCATGGTCGGCATCAACTGCGACACCCTCCCCGAGACCGAGCGCTACGCCAACCGCGGCTGGTGAGCCACCGCATCGGACCGCATCCGACAGGACACCACGTATTCTCCGTAGGACATCACGTACATGACTGACGCACCCGTCATAGGCGTCCTGGCCCTCCAGGGCGACGTACGGGAGCACCTCATCGCCCTGGCCGCGGCCGACGCCGTGGCCAGGCCGGTGCGGCGCCCCGAAGAGCTCGCCGAGGTCGACGGCCTCGTCATCCCCGGCGGCGAGTCCACCACCATCTCCAAGCTGGCCATCCTGTTCGGGGTGATGGAACCCCTCCGCGCGCGCGTGCATGACGGCATGCCCGTCTACGGCACCTGCGCGGGCATGATCATGCTCGCCGACAAGATCCTCGACCCGCGCTCGGGCCAGGAGACCATCGGCGGCATCGACATGATTGTGCGCCGCAACGCCTTCGGACGGCAGAACGAGTCCTTCGAGGCGGCTGTCGACGTCCGGGGAATCGAGGGCGATCCTGTAGAGGGCGTCTTCATCCGCGCCCCCTGGGTCGAGTCCGTCGGCGCCGAGGCCGAGGTGCTCGCCGAGCACCACGGCCACATCGTCGCCGTACGTCAGGGCAACGCGCTCGCCACGTCGTTCCACCCGGAACTGACCGGCGACCACCGCGTGCACTCCCTGTTCGTCGACATGGTGCGCGCCAACCGGACACAGGAGTCCTTGTAGGATCTCTGGCGTTCGTTGCAGAGATGGGTTACGCGAAGGAGACAGGCAGATGTCCGGCCACTCTAAATGGGCCACGACGAAGCACAAGAAGGCCGTCATCGACGCCAAGCGCGGCAAGCTCTTCGCGAAGCTGATCAAGAACATCGAGGTTGCGGCTCGTCAGGGTGGCGCGGACCCGGACGGCAATCCGACTCTCTATGACGCCATCCAGAAGGCGAAGAAGCAGTCGGTCCCGAACAAGAACATCGACTCCGCGGTCAAGCGTGGTGCGGGCCTCGAGGCCGGCGGCGCCGACTACGAGACGATCATGTACGAGGGCTACGGTCCGAGCGGTGTCGCGGTGCTCATCGAGTGCCTCACCGACAACCGCAACCGCGCCGCCTCCGACGTCCGTGTCGCCATGACCCGCAACGGCGGCTCCATGGCCGACCCGGGCTCCGTGTCGTACATGTTCAGCCGCAAGGGCGTCGTGATCGTCCCCAAGGGCGAGCTGACCGAGGACGACGTCCTGGGCGCCGTGCTCGACGCGGGCGCCGAGGAGGTCAACGACCTCGGTGAGTCCTTCGAGGTGATCAGCGAGGCCACCGACCTGATCGCGGTCCGCACCGCCCTCCAGGAGGCCGGGATCGACTACGACTCCGCCGAGTCCAGCTTCGTGCCCTCCGTCCAGGTCGAGCTGGACGAGGAGGGCGCGAAGAAGATCTTCAAGCTGATCGACGCGCTCGAGGACAGCGACGATGTGCAGAACGTCTTCGCCAACTTCGACGTCAGCGACGACATCATGGAGAAGGTCGGCGCGTAACGCTGCCGCAGGTTCAACGGGCCGACGGGACATGCCCCGTCGGCCCGTCGCTTTGTCGGTCGTTGTCAGTGGCACCCGATAGCCTGCACAAACAGGAAAGCGAAGGGAGGGGCGAGCAGTGCGCGTACTGGGGGTGGACCCGGGGCTGACCCGATGCGGTGTCGGTGTCGTCGAGGGCGTTCCCGGGCGGCCGTTGACCATGCTCGGCGTCGGCGTCGTCCGGACGCCCGTGGACGCCGATCTGGGCCACCGCCTCGTCGCCGTCGAGCAGGGCATAGAGCAGTGGCTCGACGAGCACCGGCCCGAATACGTGGCTGTGGAGCGGGTGTTCAGCCAGCACAACGTGCGTACGGTGATGGGCACCGCCCAGGCCAGCGCCGTCGCCATGCTCTGCGCCGCCCGCCGCGGCATCCCCGTCGCCCTGCACACCCCCAGCGAGGTCAAGGCCGCTGTCACCGGCACCGGACGTGCCGACAAGGCCCAGGTCGGTGCCATGGTCACCCGGCTGCTCCGGCTCGACGCGCCGCCCAAGCCCGCCGACGCCGCCGACGCCCTGGCCCTCGCCATCTGCCACATCTGGCGTGCCCCCGCCCAGAACCGACTCCAGCAGGCCGTGGCCCTGCACGCATCGAAAGGCCGTACCGCATGATCGCCTTCGTCAGCGGCCCGGTCGCCGCCCTCGCCCCGGACTCCGCGGTGGTCGAGGTGGGCGGCGTCGGCATCGCCGTCCAGTGCACACCGAACACCCTCTCCGGGCTGCGGATGGGCCAGCAGACCAAGCTCGCCACGTCCCTGGTCGTCCGCGAGGACTCGCTCACGCTGTACGGCTTCGCGGACGACGACGAGCGCCAGGTCTTCGAGCTGCTGCAGACCGCGAGCGGCGTCGGCCCGCGACTGGCGCAGTCGATGCTGGCCGTGCACACCCCGGACGCGCTGCGCCGCGCCGTGGCGACCGGCGACGAGAAGGCGCTCATGGCCGTCCCCGGCATCGGCAAGAAGGGCGCCCAGAAGCTGCTCCTGGAGCTGAAGGACCGCCTGGGCGAGCCGATCGGCGCCCCCGCGGTCGGTACGGCGATCACGTCCGGCTGGCGCGACCAGCTGCACGCCGCCCTGATCGGCCTCGGCTATGCCACCCGCGAGGCCGACGAGGCCGTGTCCGCAGTGGCGCCGCAGGCCGAGGCCGCCGGGAGCACGCCCCAGGTGGGCCAGCTGCTGAAAGCGGCCCTGCAGACTCTGAACCGCGCCCGCTGACCCACCTGCGCCACCCCAGCTAGGAGACCTCAGTGAACTGGGACGACACGACCGACACTTCCGCCCCCGAGCGGCTGGTGGGCTCTGTCGCCGACCGTGAGGACCAGGCCGTCGAGGCCGCCCTGCGCCCCAAGGACCTGGACGAGTTCATCGGCCAGGAGAAGGTCCGTGAGCAACTCGACCTCGTGCTGCGTGCGGCACGCGCGCGCGGCGCCACCGCCGACCATGTGCTCCTGTCCGGCGCCCCGGGCCTCGGCAAGACGACGCTCTCGATGATCATCGCGGCCGAGATGGGCGCCCCCATCCGCATCACGAGCGGCCCGGCCATCCAGCACGCCGGCGATCTCGCCGCGATCCTCTCCTCCCTCCAGGAGGGCGAGGTCCTCTTCCTCGACGAGATCCACCGCATGTCCCGGCCCGCCGAGGAGATGCTCTACATGGCGATGGAGGACTTCCGCGTCGACGTGATCGTCGGCAAGGGACCCGGCGCCACCGCCATCCCGCTCGAGCTGCCGCCGTTCACCCTGGTCGGGGCCACCACGCGCGCGGGCCTGCTGCCGCCCCCGCTGCGCGACCGCTTCGGCTTCACCGCGCACATGGAGTTCTACGAGCCCGCCGAGCTGGAGCGCGTCATCCACCGCTCGGCGAACCTGCTCGACGTCGAGATCCACTCCGACGGTGCCGCCGAGATCGCGGGCCGGTCCCGCGGCACGCCCCGTATCGCCAACCGGCTGCTGCGCCGCGTACGGGACTACGCGCAGGTCAAGGCCGATGGAGTGATCACCCGCGAGATCGCGGCGGCCGCGCTCGGCGTCTACGAGGTCGACGCCCGTGGCCTCGACCGTCTCGACCGTGCCGTCCTGGAGGCACTGCTCAAGCTGTTCGGTGGGGGCCCGGTCGGCCTGTCCACCCTCGCCGTCGCGGTGGGGGAGGAGCGCGAGACCGTCGAGGAGGTCGCCGAGCCCTTCCTGGTCAGGGAGGGGCTCCTCGCCCGCACACCGCGTGGGCGCGTGGCGACTCCGGCCGCCTGGGCGCACCTCGGTCTCACCGCGCCACGCGGGGCGACCGGGGGAAACGGACAACAGGACCTGTTCGGGGCGTGACGGCGCGGGACTCGCACGGGCAGGAACCCGGGTGCCATGCTGAGCGTTGTTCCTTGCGTGCGGACTCGCTTAGACTCCGCCGATGCCGCCCCTGTGGGCGGCGCCGACCCCACCCCCATCCACCAGGCCGCGGATCCAGCGGTCGTGCGAAGGAAATTCCGTCCCGTGAATATCGTGACCCTCCTCCCGTTCATCGTGCTCATCGGGGCCATGTTCCTGATGACCCGCTCCGCCAAGCGCAAGCAGCAGCAGGCCGCTGACATGCGCAATCAGTTGCAGCCCGGCAGCGGCATCCGCACGATCGGAGGCATGTACGCGACTGTCAAGGAGGTCAACGAGGACACGGTCCTCGTTGACGCCGGCCCGGGCGTGGAGTTGCTCTTCGCGAAGAACGCGATCGGCGCCGTCCTCTCCGACGACGAGTACAACCGCATCGTCCACGGCATCGAGCACGACCTGAAGGCCGACGGCGCCGTCGTCCCCGACGACGCCTCCTCCCTCACCGAGACCGACGAGCCCGCTGCCGACGACTCTTCCGCCGCCTCCGAGGACAAGGCCGTCGACCTCGGCAAGAAGGACCTGGCCGAGGACGCCGCCGACGAGCCGGCCGAGGCGAAGACGGACGAAGCACAGCCGAAGAAGACCGACGGCGAGGCCGACGCGAAGTAGCCGCATCCCGGGACCGCGGCGCGGATACGCGCGCCTCGGCGCCCGGGTTGTGCGGTTTTCGCGCGGTATCCCGACACAATGGCATGGCCGCCCACGCGCTGACCCCGCGCGCGGCGGCCCGAGAGGGAGTACGAGAAGGTGGCAGCACCGAAGAAGGGCCGGAGCGCGAGTGCCCAGAGCAAGCCAGGGCGCTCACTGGCCCTCATCCTGATCGCCATCGCGGCGCTCACCGGGGGAATGTTCATCTCCGGTAACACCACTCCGCGTCTCGGCATCGACCTCGCCGGTGGCACGAGCATCACGCTCAAGGCGAAGAGCGGCCAGGAATCCGCGATCAACAAGACCAACATGGACACCGCGGTCGACATCATGAACCGCCGTGTCAATGGTCTGGGCGTCTCCGAGGCGGAGGTCCAGACGCAGGGTGATCGCAACATCATCGTCAACATCCCCAGGGGCACGAACTCCGAGCAGGCCCGGCAGCAGGTAGGCACCACGGCCAAGCTGTACTTCCGCCCCGTACTGGCCACCGAGGTCAGCGGTGCGGCCGCCTCGGCCAGCCCGACGCCGAGTGCCTCCAGCAGCGCCTCGAAGAAGGCCACGGGCACGGCGACGCCGTCCAGCTCCGCGAAGCCGTCCGGCTCCTCGAGCCCGTCGCCGAGCGCGACCTCGCAGGGCCGCCCGGTCACCGACGCGCTGAAGGCCACCTCGTCGCCGTCCCCGACCGGCTCCGCCAAGGCCTCCCCCAAGGCCTCCTCCAGTGCGAGCCCCTCCTCCAGCGCCTCTCCGTCGGCGAGCAGCGGTTCCGCCGCAGCCGCCAAGCTCCAGGCCCAGTACGCCACGCTGAACTGCGCCGACAAGGCGGTCCGCGCCACCGCCGGCGCGACGGCCAAGCCCACCGAGCCCACGGTGGCCTGCGGCCAGAACTCGCAGAAGCAGTGGCAGAAGTACCTCCTCGGCCCGGCCGAGGTCGCCGGCACGGATGTGAAGAAGGCCGCCGCGGTCTACGACACCCAGGGCGCCGGCGGCTGGAAGGTCACCATGGACTTCACGTCCTCGGGGTCCAAGAAGTTCGCGAGCATCACCGGCAAGCTGGCGAAGAACCAGTCGCCGCAGAACCAGTTCGCCATCGTCCTGGACGGCTCGGTCGTCTCCGACCCGTACGTCCAGCAGGCGCTGACCGGCGGCAACGCCGAGATCACCGGCAACTTCGACCAGACCGAGGCCAAGGACCTGGCGAACGTCCTGTCCTACGGTGCGCTCCCGCTCTCCTTCGAGGAACAGAGCGTCACCACCGTCACCGCCGCGCTCGGCGGTGAGCAGCTGCACGCCGGTCTGATCGCCGGTGCGATCGGCCTCGGGCTGGTCGTCATCTACCTGGTGGTCTACTACCGGGGCCTGTCGCTCATCGCTATCGCCTCGCTGATGGTCTCGGCGATCCTCACCTACGTGATCATGTCGCTGCTCGGTCCGACCATCGGCTTCGCGCTGAACCTGCCGGCGGTCTGCGGTGCCATCGTGGCGATCGGTATCACAGCGGACTCGTTCATCGTGTTTTTCGAACGCATCCGGGACGAGATCCGCGAAGGCCGCTCGCTGCGGCCGGCCGTCGAGCGGGCCTGGCCGCGCGCCCGGCGCACCATCCTGGTCTCCGACTTCGTGTCGTTCCTGGCCGCGGTGGTGCTGTTCATCGTCACCGTCAGCAAGGTCCAGGGCTTCGCGTTCACGCTCGGTCTCACCACGGTCCTGGACGTGGTCGTCGTCTTCCTGTTCACCAAGCCGCTGATGACGATCCTCGCCCGCCGCAAGTTCTTCGCGAGCGGCCACAGCTGGTCCGGCCTCGACCCCAAGCGTCTCGGCGCCAAGCCGCCCCTGCGGCGTACCCGTCGTCCCTCCGCCCCCGTCGACCCGAAGGAGGCGTGAGAGATGTCGAAGCTCGGCAACCTCGGCGCCAGGCTCCACCGAGGCGAGGTCAGTTACGACTTCGTCGGCAACCGCAAGATCTGGTACGGCATCTCGATCCTGATCACCATCACGGCCATCCTCGGCCTGACGGTGCGCGGCCTGAACATGGGCATCGAGTTCCAGGGCGGTGCCGTCTTCACCACGCCGAAGACAAGCGTCTCCGTGGCACAGGCGGAGACGTACGCGAAGGAAGCGTCCGGCCACGACGCCGTCGTGCAGAAGCTCGGCGACGGTGCCCTGCGTATCCAGATCGCCGGCATCGGCACCGCCGAGGCAGACCAGATCAAGGCGGACATCGCCAAGGACCTGAACGTCAACGCGGAGAAGCTCAACGCGGACCTGGTCGGCCCCAGCTGGGGCGAGCAGATCGCCAGCAAGGCCTGGCAGGGGCTGGCGATCTTCATGGTGCTCGTGGTGATCTACCTGGCGATCGCCTTCGAGTGGCGGATGGCTGTCGCGGCCCTGGTCGCGCTGATCCACGACATCACCATCACGACCGGTATCTACGCCCTCGTCGGCTTCGAGGTGACGCCGGGTACGGTCATCGGTCTGCTCACGATCCTCGGTTACTCGCTCTACGACACGGTCGTCGTCTTCGACAGCCTCAAGGAGCAGACGAAGGACCTCACCAAGCAGACCCGCTGGACCTACAGCGACGTCGCCAACCGCTCGATCAACAGCACCCTGGTCCGTTCCATCAACACCACCGTGGTGGCGCTGCTGCCGGTCGCCGGCCTGCTGTTCATCGGCGGCGGCTTCCTCGGCGCGGGCACGCTCAACGACATCTCGCTGTCGCTGTTCGTCGGCCTCGCGGCCGGTGCCTACTCGTCGATCTTCATCGCCACGCCGCTCGTCGCCGACCTCAAGGAGCGCGAGCCGCAGATGAAGGCCCTCAAGAAGCGCGTCCTCGCCAAGCGCGCCCAGGCAGCCGCCGAGGACGAGCTCGCCGGGGCGCGGGGTTTCGACGACGCCATCGCCGACGAGCCGCAGGACGCCGCGGTCGTCGGGCAGCGCACCCAGCCCGCCTCGCGCACCCGCGGACGTGGCCGACCCTCCGGAAAGCGCCGATGACCGAGATAAAGGACCTGCTGCTCAGCCGTATCCGCGACGTTCCCGACTACCCGGAGCCGGGCGTGATGTTCAAGGACATAACGCCTTTGCTCGCGGACCCGGCGGCGTTCACCGCGCTCACCGACGCGCTGGCGGAGCTGACCGTGCGGCACGGCGCGACGAAGATCGTCGGTCTGGAGGCCCGGGGCTTCATTCTCGGCGCCCCGGTCGCGGTCCGCGCGGGCGTCGGCTTCGTCCCCGTACGCAAGGCGGGCAAGCTCCCCGGAGCAACCCTCAGCCAGGCGTACGACCTGGAGTACGGCTCCGCCGAGATCGAGGTGCACGCCGAGGACCTGACCGCGGCCGACCGGGTGATGGTCGTCGACGACGTCCTCGCCACCGGTGGCACCGCCGAGGCCTCGCTCCAGCTCATCCGACGGGCGGGCGCCGAGGTCGCGGGTGTGTCCGTGCTCATGGAGCTGGGCTTCCTGGGCGGGCGCACCCGTCTGGAGCCGGCCCTGGACGGTGCCCCGCTGGAGGCACTGCTTCAGGTCTGAGACCGGTGCGGTACACCGCTGCGCCAGGTCCTGGAAGGCCGAACGACACCGAGAGGCGGGCCCGGAGGAATCCGGCGCCCGCCTCGTGCGTTTCTCTTGTAGAAGGCCGTCTCAGCGGCCTGGAGGCGAGCCTGGAGCCCGGGATCGCTACCATGGGGTCTCCGGAGCCTGACCGGGGGACCCGGATCGCGCACGAGGAGCCCTCTTGCCAGACGAGGCCCAGCCACTCACCGCCGCCAAGCCCGACCCGACTTCGGAGGCCGCGGCCACGCCCGCGCACAGCGCGAAGAACGCCCCG
The DNA here is from genome assembly GCF_040298185.1 of Streptomyces sp. NPDC001634. Taxonomy (NCBI): domain Bacteria; kingdom Bacillati; phylum Actinomycetota; class Actinomycetes; order Kitasatosporales; family Streptomycetaceae; genus Streptomyces; species Streptomyces sp. NPDC001634. Next base: position 48,422 of record NZ_JBEOZU010000004.1, read on the forward strand.
CACGGGCCGGTCGAGCACGCCCAGTCCGCGCCCGTCGACCAGGTGGCCGAGCAGCCGCGCCCCAAACCGGTCACGCCCGAGCGCGCCCCGGCAGTCCGCCCCGCTCCGGCCCCGCCCGCCCGCTCCGGCTCCTCCAATCGCGTCCCCGCCCGCCTCGCCCGCCTCGGCGTACAGCGCGCCAACCCGTACAACCCGGTCCTGGAGCCACTGCTGCGGATAGTGCGCAGCAACGACCCCAAGATCGACGCGTCGACACTCCGCCAGATCGAGCGCGCCTACCAGGTCGCCGAGCGCTGGCACCGCGGTCAGAAGCGCAAGAGCGGTGACCCGTACATCACGCACCCCCTCGCGGTGACCACGATCCTCGCCGAGCTCGGCATGGACCCGGCCACCCTGATGGCGGGCCTGCTGCACGACACCGTCGAGGACACCGAGTACGGCCTGGAGCAGCTGCGCCGCGACTTCGGCGACACCGTCGCGCTGCTCGTCGACGGCGTCACCAAGCTGGACAAGGTCAAGTTCGGCGAGGCCGCCCAGGCCGAGACCGTGCGCAAGATGGTCGTCGCCATGGCCAAGGACCCGCGCGTCCTGGTCATCAAGCTTGCCGACCGCCTGCACAACATGCGCACCATGCGCTACCTCAAGCGTGAGAAGCAGGAGAAGAAGGCGCGGGAGACCCTGGAGATCTACGCGCCGCTCGCTCACCGGCTGGGCATGAACACCATCAAGTGGGAACTGGAGGACCTCGCCTTCGCGATCCTCTACCCCAAGATGTACGACGAGATCGTCCGGCTGGTGGCCGAGAGGGCACCGAAGCGTGACGAGTACTTGGCCATAGTGACCGACGAGGTCCAGGCGGACCTGCGCGCCGCCCGCATCAAGGCGACCGTCACCGGCCGCCCCAAGCACTACTACAGCGTCTACCAGAAGATGATCGTCCGCGGTCGCGACTTCGCGGAGATCTACGACCTGGTGGGCATCCGAGTCCTTGTCGACACGGTCCGCGACTGCTATGCGGCACTGGGCACGGTCCACGCCCGCTGGAACCCGGTTCCGGGGCGGTTCAAGGACTACATCGCGATGCCCAAGTTCAACATGTACCAGTCGCTGCACACTACGGTCATCGGCCCCAACGGCAAGCCCGTCGAACTCCAGATCCGGACGTTCGACATGCACCGCCGCGCCGAGTACGGCATCGCCGCGCACTGGAAGTACAAGCAGGAGGCCGTCGCGGGCGCCTCCAAGGTCCGCACCGACGCTCCTCGTTCGAACGCCAGGGACAAGGACGCCGTCAACGACATGGCGTGGCTGCGCCAGCTGCTGGACTGGCAGAAGGAGACCGAGGACCCGAGCGAGTTCCTGGAGTCCCTGCGCTTCGACCTGTCCCGCAACGAGGTCTTCGTCTTCACCCCGAAGGGTGATGTCATAGCGCTGCCGGCCGGTGCCACCCCGGTGGACTTCGCGTACGCGGTCCACACAGAGGTCGGGCACCGGACGATAGGAGCCAGGGTCAACGGCCGCCTGGTCCCGCTCGAATCCACCCTGGACAACGGCGACCTGGTCGAGGTCTTCACCTCCAAGGCGACCGGCGCGGGTCCGTCCCGTGACTGGCTCGGCTTCGTGAAGTCCCCGCGCGCCCGCAACAAGATCCGTGCGTGGTTCTCCAAGGAGCGGCGCGACGAGGCGATCGAACAGGGCAAGGACGCGATCGCACGGGCGATGCGCAAGCAGAACCTGCCGATCCAGCGCATCCTGACCGGCGACTCGCTGGTGACGCTCGCGCACGAGATGCGCTACCCGGACATCTCCTCGCTCTACGCGGCGATCGGCGAGGGCCATGTGGCCGCGCAGAACGTCGTGCAGAAGCTGGTGCAGGCACTGGGCGGCGAGGAGGCGGCCACCGAGGAGATCGACGAGGCCGTCCCGCCCACGCGGAGCCGCGGCCGCAAGAGGCGCCGCAGCCAGGACCCCGGCGTTGTCGTGAAGGGCGTCGACGACGTGTGGGTCAAGCTGGCCCGCTGCTGTACGCCCGTCCCCGGCGACCCGATCATCGGCTTCGTCACACGCGGTAGCGGCGTATCGGTTCACCGCAGCGACTGCGTGAACGTGGAGTCACTGTCGCGTGAGCCCGAGCGCATCCTCGACGTGGAGTGGGCTCCGACCCAGTCCTCGGTCTTCCTGGTCGCGATCCAGGTGGAGGCGCTGGACCGCTCGCGTCTGCTCTCCGATGTCACCCGGGTCCTGTCCGACCAGCACGTCAACATCCTCTCGGCCGCGGTCCAGACGTCCCGCGACCGCGTGGCGACCTCCCGCTTCACCTTCGAGATGGGCGACCCGAAACACCTGGGCCATGTCCTGAAGGCGGTCCGGGGCGTCGAGGGCGTGTACGACGTGTACCGGGTGACCTCGGCGCGCAGGCCCTGACCCAGCGCACCCCACAGCCGACGGGGGAGCGACGTGGAAGGACGCGCACGGCACGGCTCAGGTGGTCACCTGCCGGTTCCGGACGGGCTGGGCACACGGGGACCCTGATCGCCGAGCGCTACCGCCTCCTGAGGATGCTCGGGCGCGGCGCGATGGGCGTCGTCCACGAGGCGGAGGGCACCCGGCTCGGCAGACGGTAGCCGTCAGGATGCTCGCCGCCGTCGAGGGCCTCGCCAGGGACGACGTCACCCTGGAACGGATTCTGCGGGAGGCCCGGGCGCCGGCGAGGATCGACCACCCGGGGTCGTCACCCTGTACGACAGTGGCGTGTACGCGACAACGACGTACCTCGTGATGCAGCTGCTCGACGGAATGAGCCTCGCCCGGCCGGTGTCGGAGGCAGGACCACCGCCGGCACCCGTCGTGTGCAGTGTGGGTCTCGGCATCGCGGAGGCACTCGCCGCCGCGCACGAGGCCGGGGTGCTGCACCGCGACGTCAAACCCTCCAACGTCGGCCTCACCCGTGACGGCCGCGTGGTCCTGCATGACTTCGGGCTCGCGCGGCCGGCCGACGAGGCGGTGATCACCCGGACGAGGGTGGTGAGCACCCCGCAGTTCATGGCGCCAGAGGCGATGCGCGGTGTGCTGCCGGGACCGCCGACGGACTGGTACGGCCTCGGCGCCTGCATGTATCCGATGCTCACGGGTGAGGTGCCGTTCGCCATGGGCGTCGAGATCGGGGCGATCGTGGAGCAGGCCCTGGACGACGGTGTGCCCTCGCTCCCGGGCCGTCTGCCGTCGTACCCGGAGGAACTGACACGCCTGGTCGACGACCTGCGCCGACAGGATCCCGCCGAACGGCCGCAACAGGTGGATACCGTCCGGAGCGTGCTCGGGGCGCTGCCGGACGACGGCACCGAGGTCCTCGTCGCCCTGCTGTCGCGGCGGTACCGCGAGCAGGCCTCTGCCGACGGCTCGCCGGTCTGCTCCAGGAGTCAGGCAACCATCTGCAGGCCCCCGAGGTCCTCGAACACGCCCTGGACATCGCCGAGCGGGGGAGTGCCCGGGTTTCGGCACACGCACCGGGGCGAGCGGCACCTGAAACGCGCGGCGGCCCGGCGGCAGGGATCCCTGCCGCCGGGCCGCACCCGGCCTATCCGGTGAGACCGGTCAGCCGCCGAACTCCTGTAGACCCTTCAGCGCCTGGTCCAGGAGCGCCTGGCGGCCCTCCAGCTCCTTCTCCAGCTTGTCGGCCTTGGCGTTGTTGCCCGTGGCCCGCGCCTGCTCGATCTGGCCCCTGAGCTTGTCCACGGCCGCCTGCAGCTGCCCCGTGAGACCCTCGGCGCGAGCCCGCGCCTCCGGGTTCGTACGGCGCCACTCGGCTTCCTCGGCCTCCTGGATGGCCCGGTCGACCGCGTGCATCCGGCCCTCGATCCTCGGCCGCGCGTCACGCGGCACATGACCGATGGCCTCCCACCGCTCGTTGATCGAGCGGAAGGCGGCACGGGCGGCCTTCAGGTCCGTGATCGGCAGCAGCTTCTCCGCCTCCTCGGCCAGTTCCTCCTTGAGCTTGAGGTTCTCGGCCTGCTCGGCGTCCCGCTCCGCGAAGATCGTGCTGCGCGCCGCGAAGAACACGTCCTGGGCGCCGCGGAAGCGGTTCCACAGGTCGTCCTCGTGCTCGCGCTGGGCACGGCCCGCGGCCTTCCACTCCGTCATCAGCTCGCGGTAGCGCGCGGCCGTCGGACCCCAGTCCGTCGAACTCGACAGCGACTCGGCCTCGGCGACCAGCTTCTCCTTGGTCTTGCGGGCCTCCTCGCGCTGTGCGTCCAGCTGCGCGAAGTGCGCCTTGCGGCGCTTGGAGAACGCCGAGCGGGCGTGCGAGAAGCGGTGCCACAGCTCGTCGTCCGACTTCCGGTCGAGCCGCGGCAGCCCTTTCCAGGTGTCCACCAGTGCCCGCAGCCGCTCACCGGCCGCCCGCCACTGGTCGGACTGCGCCAGCTCCTCCGCCTCGGTGACCAGCGCCTCCTTGGAGTGCCGGGCCTCGTCGGACTGCTTCGCCCGCTGCGCCTTGCGCTCCTCGCGGCGCTCCTCGACGGTCGCCACGAGTTTGTCCAGACGGGCCCGCAGCGCGTCCAGGTCACCGACAGCGTGGTGCGCCTCCACCTGCTCCCGCAAATGGTCGATCGCGATCTGCGCGTCCTTCGCCGACAGGTCGGTGGTCTGTACTCGCTTCTCGAGGAGGCCGATCTCGACAACCAGGCCCTCGTACTTGCGCTTGAAGTAGGCCAACGCTTCCTCGGGGGAGCCGGCCTGCCAGGAACCGACGACCTGCTCGCCATCGGCCGTACGCACGTACACGGTCCCCGTCTCGTCGACGCGGCCCCACGGGTCGCTGCTCACAGCGCCTCCTCCACATGATGCCTGCAGGGGGCCTCAGCACCCCCGGGCATCGTCCACAGTTTCGTCACCGCCAACATAGGCGACCGGCGGGGCGGCTGTCCGCATCCCGCGCGACCGAAATTTCGCAGTTGACGGTCAGGATTTCGTCACGCTCGCCTTGTTGATCACGACGGTTGCGTTCGGCGCTCCATCGCCCGCGCCCGTGTTCTCACCTGCGGCGGCGATTTTCTTCAGGACCTTCAGACCGGCCGCGTCGATCGTTCCGAACGGTGTGTAGCTGGGCGGCAACTGACTGTCCTGGTACACCAGGAAGAACTGGCTGCCGCCGGTGTGCTTCTGCCCGGTGTTCGCCATCGCGACCGTACCCGCCGGATACACGTTCCCCTTGAGGCTTTTGTCCGTCAGGTTCTCGTCCGGGATGGTGTAGCCGGGGCCGCCCGTACCGGTGCCCTTCGGGTCGCCGCACTGCAGCACGTAGATGCCGTTGGTGGTGAGCCGGTGGCACTTGGTGTGGTCGAAGAAGCCCTGGGCCGCCAGGAAGTTGAACGAGTTCACCGTGTGCGGGGCCGCGGCCGTCTTGAGCGCGATGCCGATGTCACCACAGGTCGTCGCCAGCTTCATCGTGTACTTGGCGGACGTGTCGATGGTCATCGCCGGCTCTTTCTTCCAGCTCAGCGACTTGACAGTGCCCGTGGCGGGCTTCTCGCAGGGGTCCGGCGCCTTGCTGGCCGCCGAGGCGCTCGGGGAGACCTCCGCGCCTGCTTTTGCCTTCTTGTCGTCGTTCTTGAAGACCCCGGTCGTGTACGACACCACGCCGCCCACGACGACCACGCCGAGCACTGAGGCGATCACGGAATTGCGCGTGCGTGCCTTGCGCCGCGCATCCGTGCGCCGCTGCTGCTGCCGCAAGAACTTCTCCCGGGCGAGCTGTCGCCGCCGCTGTTCCTGGGTGACCACGGGGTTTTCTCCTCATGCGTCTCGTACGCCGACCGGTACGCGTGCGTCTGCTGTGCCGACAGCCTGCGTGTGCCCCGTACCGTATATGGGTTCGCTGAGGAATCGGCAGCGCCGGTAGGCTCTGACACCTGAGTCAGTCACTTCCCGTACGACATTACGAAGGACGATCGTGCTGATTGCCGGGTTCCCCGCCGGGGCCTGGGGCACCAACTGTTACCTGGTGGCCCCCGCGGCGGGTGAGGAGTGCGTGATCATCGACCCGGGCCACCAGGCCGCCCAGGGAGTCGAGGACGCGCTGAAGAAGCATCGGCTCAAGCCCGTCGCGGTCGTTCTCACCCATGGCCACATCGACCACGTGGCCTCGGTCGTCCCGGTGTGCGGCGCGCACGACGTGCCGGCGTGGATCCACCCCGAGGACCGGTACATGATGAGCGACCCGGAGAGGGCGCTCGGACGTTCCATCGGGATGCCGCTGATGGGCGAGCTGACCGTGGGCGAGCCGGACGATGTCAAGGAGCTGACGGACGGCGCGAAGCTGGAGCTGGCCGGTCTGCAGCTCTCCGTCGCACATGCGCCCGGCCATACCAAGGGGTCGGTGACCTTCGGCATGCCTGAGGCGGCGGACATCCCGCCGATCCTCTTCTCGGGCGACCTGCTGTTCGCCGGCTCCATCGGACGCACCGACCTGCCCGGCGGTGACATGGCCGAGATGCTCGACTCGCTGGCCCGCGTGTGCCTGCCGCTCGACGACTCGACCGTGGTGCTGTCCGGCCACGGCCCCCAGACGACCATCGGCCAGGAACGCGCCACCAACCCGTATCTGCGGCAGGTGGCGGCCGGCCAGGGAGCTTTCGAGGCTCCCCGACGAGGAATGTGACGAGAGACCTTCCGTGAGTACCTTCAAGGCCCCCAAGGGCACGTACGACCTGATCCCGCCGGACTCCGCCAAGTACCTGGCGGTCCGCGAGGCGATCGCGGCCCCGTTGCGCAACTCCGGCTACGGCTACATCGAGACGCCCGGCTTCGAGAACGTGGAACTCTTCGCGCGCGGTGTCGGTGAATCCACCGACATCGTGACGAAGGAGATGTACGCCTTCGAGACGAAGGGCGGCGACAGGCTCGCGCTGCGTCCCGAGGGCACGGCGTCCGTGCTGCGCGCTGCGCTGGAGGCTAATCTCCACAAAACGGGAAACCTGCCGGTCAAGCTCTGGTACTCGGGCTCGTACTACCGCTACGAGCGCCCGCAGAAGGGCCGCTACAGGCACTTCTCGCAGGTCGGCGCCGAGGCGATCGGTGCGGAGGACCCGGCGCTGGACGCCGAACTGATCATCCTGGCGGACCAGGCGTACCGCTCGCTGGGCCTGCGCAACTTCCGCATCCTCCTCAACAGCCTGGGCGACAAGGAGTGCCGTCCGGTCTACCGGGCGGCGCTCCAGGACTTCCTGCGCGGTCTGGACCTCGACGAGGACACCCACCGCCGCACCGAGATCAACCCGCTCCGTGTCCTGGACGACAAGCGGGAGTCGGTCCAGAAGCAGCTGACGGGAGCGCCCCTCCTCCGCGACTACCTGTGCGACGCCTGCAAGGCGTACCACGAGGAGGTCCGTGAGCTGATCACCGCGGCGGGTGTGACCTTCGAGGACGACCCGAAGCTGGTGCGCGGCCTGGACTACTACACACGTACGACGTTCGAGTTCATCCACGACGGTCTGGGCTCCCAGTCTGCGGTGGGCGGCGGCGGCCGGTACGACGGGCTGTCGGAGATGCTCGGCGGCCCCGCGCTGCCGTCCGTGGGCTGGGCGCTCGGCGTCGACCGCACGGTGCTGGCCCTGGAGGCGGAGGGAATCGAGCTCGAACTCCCCGCGTCCACGAGCGTGTTCGCGGTCCCGCTGGGCGAGGAGGCCCGCCGGGTCCTCTTCGCGAAGGTCACGGAGCTGCGCAAGGTGGGCATCGCGGCGGACTTCTCGTACGGCGCGAAGGGCCTGAAGGGCGCGATGAAGAACGCGAACCGCAGCGGGGCGCGGTACACGATCGTGGCCGGCGACCGGGATCTGGCCGATGGCGTGGTCCAGCTCAAGGACATGGAGTCCGGGGAGCAGATCGCGGTCGGCGTGAACGAGATCGTGGCGGAACTGGAGTCCCGCCTGGGCTGACCGCCGCCCCCAGCTTCGCCGTTGACGGCGTCCTCAAACGCCGGACGGGCTGAAGGATTCACCCCGCCCGGCGTTCGCTGAAGACCAGCCCCTCCAACTCAGAGGGGACCCAGACCCACCCTCCGAGAAAGTAGCCGCTCCGCCGTTGGAGGAACGGCGGTTTGGGGGCTGGTCCGTGTACGGGATTGGGCGCGGAGCCTGAGCGGGGTGGCGGCCTGGTCGCCGAACGAGGTCCGGGGCGGAGCCGAGGCGGGGGGGTGTGGTTGGGGCCAGCTCCTGAACGGGGTGTGGGGTGGACCCCAAGCGGGGTGTGGGGGCTGGTCCGTGAACGAGTTGTGGGGCGGAGCCCCGAATGCAGTGCGGGAGGCGGACCCCCAAGCGGGGTGTGGAGGCTGGTCCGTGAACGCAGTCGGGGGCGGAGCCGAAACGGGTTGCAGGGCGGAGCCGAGGCGGGTGTGGGGGCTGGTTCCTGAACGGGGTGGAGGCGGAGCCCCGAACGCGGCGCGGGAGGCGGAGTCCCCAGCGAGGTGTGGGGGGTTGGTCCTTGAACGGTTCGGGGCGGAGCCCACCGGGGTGTGGGGCTGGTCTCTGGTTGGGGTTTGGGGCGGAGTCCTGGGCGGGTTGCGGGGGTGGAGCCTCAAGTGGTGTGGGGCTGGTCTCTGGTTGGGGTCTGGGGCGGAGTCCCGAACGGGTTGCGGGGGCGGAGCACCGGGTGGGGTGCAGGGGACGCAGTCCCCGCGGGGGTCCGGGGGGCGGGCCCCCGGCGGGGTTGAAGGGGCGGAGCCCCTGGAGGATGGGACGGGTAGGGGCGGCGGGGGCGAGGCTCAGTCCAGCAACCCGAACCGCATCGCGCTCGTCACCGCCGCCGTCCGGTCGTCCACCCCCAGCTTCCCGAAGACCCGCAGCAAGTGCGTCTTCACCGTCGACTCCCCGATGAACAGCCGCCGCCCGATCTCCGCGTTCGTGCAGCCCTCCGCCACCAGACGAAGTACCGCCGTCTCGCGTTCCGACAGGCGCGGCCGTTCCGGTTTGGTGCGCAGTTGGTCCACGAGCCGCGCCGCCACCGAAGGCGCCAGCACCGTCTCGCCCCGCGCAGCGGCCCGTACCGCCTCCGCCAGCTCACCCCGCGGCAGATCCTTCAGCAGATAGCCCGCCGCCCCCGCCTCCACCGCGCGCAGAATGTCCCGGTCCGTGTCGTACGTCGTCAGGACGATCACCCGGCACGGCAGCCCCGCCTCCGTCATCCGTCCGATCGAGTCGACGCCCCCGCCACCCGGCATCCGCAGATCCATCAGCACGATGTCCGGCCGGAGTTCGGCGGCCAGCGCCTCGGCCTGCGGCCCGCTGGACGCGTCGGCGACGACCTCCAGATCGGGCTCCGCGCTCAGCATCGCGCGCAGCCCCTCCCGTACGACGGGATGGTCGTCGGCCAGGATGATCCGGATCATGAGGTGCTCCCGAGGAGAGGCAGGGCGGGCGGGACGGGCAGGCGGACGGTGACCGTCGTGCCCTCGCCCGGCGCGCTGCGGACCTCCGTCGTCCCGCCCACCTCGGCGGCCCGCGCCCGCAGCCCGGTCAGACCGTAACCCCCGCCCGGCGCGGCCGGGTCGAAGCCGCAGCCGTCGTCCCGTACGGAGAGCGTCAGCGCATCGGCGGCGTACGCCAGCGCGATCGCGACGGACGCCGAACTCCCGGCGTGCTTACGGGCGTTGGCCAGCGCCTCCTGGCACGAGCGCAGCGCCACCACCTCGGGCCCGGCCGGCAGCGCGCGTACCGCACCCGTGACGTCCACCACCGCGTCGTGCCGCGCCGCCAGCCGCCGCAGCGCGTCCGGCAGCGACGCCCCGTCGAGGTCGGCGGGCGCACCCCCGGCGACCAGCGCCCTCGCCTCGGCGAGGTTCTGCCTGGCCGTCTCCGTCATCAGGGCCAGATGGCGGCGGGCCTGGGGCACATCGTCCTCCAGCTCGGCCTCCACCGCCTGGACCAGCATCAGCAGACTGGTGAACCCCTGAGCGAGCGTGTCGTGGATCTCGCGGGACAGACGCTCGCGTTCGGCGAGCGCCCCGTGCGCGGCCGACAGCCGGGAGATCTCGTGGCGGCTGGCGTCGAGTTCCGCGATCAGCTCGGCCCGCTCCGAGCTCTGCTCGATGATGCGGATGATCCAGCTGCCGATGACCACCGAGAAGACGAAAGTGACCACGGCGAAGAGGGAGTTGGAGAAGAGGTCCTTCGCGCTCGGGTGCCACAGCAGCGCCCAGCCCACCACCGGCACCAGATTGATGAGCGTCACGGCGACGAGCGCCCAGTGCCTCCGCAATGTCATGAAGCACTGGGGAATGAGCGCGAAGGCTATCAGCCGGGTCTCGCCCACCAGGACCGCCGACGGCAGGAACAGCGCTATCGCCCCGGCGAGATAACGCAGCGCCCGCCGCTCGTCGGGCGGATCCTCCTGGAGCAGAGCGCGCCCGACCGCCAGGTACCAGGGCACCAGCGGTACCAGCAGCACGGCCGCCACCGCACGGACGCGCCACCCCGGATACGCCGCGCCGAGCACGAACGCCAGGGTGGCCGCCCAGGCGATCGCGAAGTACAGGTCCCACAGCCGGATCGAGCGGTCCCAGGCGTGGGCGCCGCGCGCCGTGCCCGGATCCGTCATCCGTCGCGCCGGCTCTTCCAGCGGAACGTCAACAGACACAGCGCCAATCCTCCGACGATCCAGGCCGCGAGCACCAGGGCGATCCGCCCGAACTCCCAGCTCCCCGCCTGTTCGAGGACCCGCGCCGAGTCGGGCAGGAACACGCCCCGCAGGCCCTGGCACAGCCACTTCAGCGGGAACAGGGCACCGATGTTCAGCATCCAGTCCGGGATGGTGTTGATGGAGATGTAGACCCCGGAGATGAACTGGAGGACCAGGAAGGGGAGGACGACGACGGAGCTCGCGCTCTTCGCCGACTTCGGCACCGAGCTGATCGCTATGCCGAGCAGCGCGCACCCCGTCAGCCCCAGCACGAAGATCCAGCCGAAGTCGAACCAGCGGCCGGCGTCCGACGGCAGGTCGACGTCGTACAGCGTCGTGCCGACGAGCAGCAGGATCGCCGTCTCCAGGACACCGGTGAACAGAACGAGCCAGATCTTTCCCAGGAAGTACGCCGCCGGGGGCATGGGCGTGCCCCGCAGCCTGCGCAGCACCTTCTCGTCGCGCTCCACGGCGATCGAGATCCCCAGGGACTGGAAGCTCGTCGACATGATTCCCGAGGCCATCATCGCGGGGACGTACAGCTGCGAGGCGGTGACACCGGTGCCGTGCACGTCATCGTGGAAGATCGACGCGAACAGGAACAGGAAGACGACCGGGAAGGAGAAGGTGAACACCACTTGATCGCGCTGGCGGAAGAACTGCTTGATCTCCAGGACGCCCCGGTGCAGCCCGAGCACCCAGGCCCCGGGCAGCCGCCCGGCGGGAGCCTCGGACCTGGTCCGTACGGCCGTCGTCGTCATCGTGCCTCCACCTGTCCGTCCGGTCCGTCCCGGAAGTCCTTGCCGCTGGGGTTGTCCTGGCCGGTCAGCCGCAGATACACGTCCTCGAGGGTGGGGCGGCTGATCCGCAGTCCGGGGATCTCGCCGTCGAAGCGGCGCGTCAGCTCGGCGACCGTCCGGGTCGGCGTCTCGGTGCGCTCGTGACGCGGGGTCCCGTCCGCCTCCGTCCACTCGACGGTGGCCTCAGTGCCGAAACGGTCCCGCAGCGCCGTCGGGGTGCCCTCGGCGACCACACGGCCCCGGGCGACGACGGCGAGCCGGTGCGCCAGCGCCTCCGCCTCCTCCAGGTAGTGCGTGGTGAGCAGGATGGTCGTGCCCTCGTCGGCGAGCAGACGGATCAGGTCCCAGAACTGGCGCCGGGCCGCCGGGTCGAAACCGGTCGTCGGCTCGTCCAGGAGCAGCAGCTCGGGGCCGCCGATCACACCGAGCGCCACATCGAGGCGGCGGCGCTGGCCACCCGACAGCGCCTTGATCCGGCTGTTCGCCTTCGCCTCGAGACCCACCATGCCGATGACCTCATCCGGGTCGCGCGGCCGGGGGTAGTAGCGGGCGAAGTGCCGAACGGTCTCGCGGACCGTCAACTCGGCGGGTGCCGATTCGTCCTGCCAGACGATGCCCACTTTCGAGCGCCACGCGCGCGTGCCCCGCGCCGGGTCCGCCCCGAGCACGGACACCTCGCCCGCGTCCCGGGCACGGTTGCCCTGGAGGATCTCCACGGTGGTGGTCTTGCCGGCGCCGTTGGGCCCGAGCAGGCCGAACACCTCGCCCTGCCGGATCCCGAGATCGATTCCGTCGACCGCGGTCACGTCCCCGTACTGCTTGCGCAGCCCTCGAACGTCCACCGCGAGTCCGTACGCCTGTGTGGTCATGGCCACGAGCCTCGGCCAGAACCGAACGCTCCGGGACGACCGTGCGTACTTCCTTGTGTCCATCGAACGGTGGACACAGGCACGTGTGCGGCACAATAACCACTGACCGCAGGCCCACTCTCGAGTATCGGAATCGACGTGATGAGCAAGACGACAGTGAAGGACGTCTCCACCGAGTCGACCGAGCAGGAAAGCACGGACACGCCGCGGACGGTGGGCGGCAGCCGCGCGTTCGCCCTGCTGCTGGTGATCACCGGTGCCGCGGGTCTGCTCGCCGCGTGGGTCATCACGATCGACAAGTTCAAGATCCTCGAGGGCAAGGTGAACGGCAAGACGTTCACCCCCAGCTGCAGCATCAACCCGATCGTGTCCTGCGGCAGCGTTATGGAGAGCAAGCAGGCCGCCGCCTTCGGGTTCCCCAACCCGATGCTCGGCCTCGTCTGCTACGGCATCGTCGTCTGCGTCGGTATGAGCCTGCTCGCCCGTGCCCGTTTCCCGCGCTGGTACTGGCTGACCTTCAACTTCGGCACGCTCTTCGGTGTGGCCTTCGTGACCTGGCTGCAGTTCGAGTCGCTGTACCGCATCAACGCGCTGTGCCTGTGGTGCTCGCTGGCCTGGGTCGCCACGATCACGATGTTCTGGTACGTGACCTCGTTCAACGTCCGCAACGACTTCCTGCCCGCCCCGCGCCCGGTGAAGAACTTCCTCGGCGAGTTCACCTGGGTGCTCCCGGTCACCCACGTCGGCATCATCGCCATGCTGATCCTGACCCGCTGGGGCAGCCAGCTCTGGGCCTGAGCCAGGGCCGTAGCATGCGCCGCCGGGCCCCACGCCCGGCTGCGTTGTCAGTGGTGTGACATAGGGTTTCAGCGTGGAGCCCGACCTGTTCACCGCCGCCGCAGAAGAACGCCAGGAGAAGGACCCGACGGGCAGCCCCCTGGCGGTCCGGATGCGCCCGCGCACCCTCGACGAGGTGGTGGGCCAGCAGCACCTGCTCAAGCCGGGGTCCCCGCTGCGCAGACTGGTCGGCGAGGGGAACGGCGGCCCCGCCGGACCCTCCTCGGTGATCCTCTGGGGGCCGCCCGGCACCGGAAAGACCACGCTGGCGTACGTCGTCTCGAAGGCCACCAACAAGCGTTTCGTCGAGCTGTCGGCGATCACCGCGGGCGTGAAGGAGGTCCGCGCGGTCATCGACGGCGCCCGCCGCGCCACCGGCGGTTTCGGCAAGGAAACCGTCCTCTTCCTCGACGAGATCCACCGCTTCAGCAAGGCCCAGCAGGACTCCCTGCTCCCCGCCGTCGAGAACCGCTGGGTGACCCTGATCGCGGCGACCACGGAGAACCCGTATTTCTCGGTGATCTCGCCGCTGCTGTCCCGCTCCCTGCTCCTCACCCTCGAACCGCTCACGGACGACGACGTGCGCGGCCTGCTGCGCCGGGCCCTCTCCGACGAGCGAGGCCTCAAGGGCGCCGTCACACTCCCCGAGGACACCGAGGCCCACCTCCTGCGGATCGCAGGCGGAGACGCCCGCCGCGCCCTGACCGCCCTGGAGGCCGCGGCCGGGGCCGCGCTCGACAAGGGTGAGTCGGAGATCGGCCTGACGACCCTGGAGGAGACCGTCGACCGGGCTGCGGTGAAGTACGACCGCGACGGCGACCAGCACTACGACGTGGCGAGCGCCCTGATCAAGTCGATCCGCGGCTCGGATGTCGACGCGGCGCTGCACTACCTGGCCCGGATGATCGAGGCCGGTGAGGACCCCCGCTTCATCGCCCGCCGTCTGATGATCTCTGCCAGCGAGGACATCGGCCTCGCCGACCCGAACGCGCTGCCGATAGCCGTCGCCGCCGCCCAGGCCGTCGCGATGATCGGCTTCCCGGAGGCCGCCCTCACCCTCAGCCACGCCACCATCGCCCTCGCCCTGGCCCCCAAGTCCAACGCGGCGACCACGGCGATCGGCGCGGCCATGGAGGACGTCCGCAAGGGACTGGCCGGCTCCGTGCCCCCGCATCTGCGCGACGGGCACTACAAAGGCGCGGCCAAGCTCGGCCACGCGCAGGGGTACGTGTATCCGCACGACCTCCCGGAAGGCATCGCCGCCCAGCAGTACGCACCGGACGCGCTCAAGGACCGCGAGTACTACACACCGACCCGCCACGGCGCGGAGGCGCGGTACGCGGACGCAGTGGAATGGACCCGCAAGCACCTCGGTCGCAAGCCCTCCTGAGCGCCCTGTAGACTTGCTCGAAGTGCTGAGTCCTGCGCAGTCAGAGCGGGACAGCCAGCCGGAGATCCAGTCCTTCGGGACTGACTCCAGGAGCGTCGCGCACCGTCGAACGGTGTCGTGGGCAGCCCACCACCATCCGGAGTCCGGGAGAGGTCGGTGGGCCACTCGCGTGCTGCACGTATGTGCCCAGACCAGGGGAGCGGCTGCCCGGCAGGTCCGATACGGACCCGGCGGGATTCCCCGGCTGCGGATGCGACCTCCCTTAACTCTGACAAGCCGGAAAACTAGGAAAGAGACAGAGACAGTGGCGAACCAGTCCCGCCCCAAGGTCAAGAAGTCGCGTGCCCTCGGCATCGCGCTGACCCCCAAGGCCGTCAAGTACTTCGAGGCCCGCCCCTACCCGCCGGGCGAGCACGGCCGTGGCCGCAAGCAGAACTCGGACTACAAGGTCCGTCTGCTGGAGAAGCAGCGTCTGCGCGCGCAGTACGACATCTCCGAGCGCCAGCTGGTGCGCGCCTACGAGCGTGCCTCCAAGGTCCAGGGCAAGACCGGTGAGGCCCTGATCGTGGAGCTCGAGCGCCGTCTCGACGCCCTGGTCCTGCGTTCGGGCATCGCCCGCACGATCTACCAGGCCCGTCAGATGGTCGTTCACGGCCACATCGAGGTCAACGGCCAGAAGGTCGACAAGCCGTCGTTCCGCGTCCGTCCCGACGACGTCGTGATGGTCCGCGAGCGCAGCCGCGAGA
The DNA here is from genome assembly GCF_040298185.1 of Streptomyces sp. NPDC001634. Taxonomy (NCBI): domain Bacteria; kingdom Bacillati; phylum Actinomycetota; class Actinomycetes; order Kitasatosporales; family Streptomycetaceae; genus Streptomyces; species Streptomyces sp. NPDC001634. The sequence goes on from NZ_JBEOZU010000004.1 coordinate 63,735, forward strand.
AGACCCTCTTCGCGATCGCCCGCGAGGGTGGCTTCGCCCCCGACGGCGAGACCCCCCGCTACCTCCAGGTGAACCTCAAGGCCCTGGCGTTCCGCCTGGACCGCGAGCCGAACCGCAAGGAGATCCCGGTGATCTGCGACGAGCAGCTCGTCGTCGAGTACTACGCCCGCTGATCACTCGTCCGCGGTCGTAGGACTCCCACCGCCTCAGCCCGCCGTCTCCCCGCCCTTCCGGGCGGGCGAGCCGGCGGGCTGAAGCATTTCCCCGCAGGCTGCGGGCTGAAGGATTTCCCCGGCAAGCTGACGCGTCTCCCGAAGGCGGATGGATTTCCCGTGCGGGCAGCCCCTAATCCGGTACGGACCGGCCGCTGCGGCGCGATAGGCTCGGGGGACGACTTTTCGATGTTTCAGGCACGTTCTAGGGAGCGGGTGCGCACGGTGTCCGGTGGAGAGGTGGCCGGGATCCTGGTGGCCGTCTTCTGGGCGATCCTGGTCTCCTTCCTCGCCGTCGCGCTGGCGAGGCTGGCCCAGACGCTCAAGGCGACGACCAAGCTGGTGGCGGACGTGACCGACCAGGCCGTTCCGCTGCTGGCCGATGCCTCCGCCGCGGTGCGCTCCGCGCAGACCCAGATCGACCGGGTCGACGCGATCGCATCGGACGTCCAGGAGGTCACGTCGAACGCGTCGGCACTGTCGACGACCGTCGCGTCCACCTTCGGCGGCCCTCTGGTCAAGGTCGCGGCCTTCGGCTACGGCGTGCGCCGGGCCATCGCCGGCCAGCGACCCGAGAACGTGCCCGCCAAGGCCCCCCGGCGTACCGTGATCGTGGGCCGCACCGTCCCGTCCGCGCGGCGGGGGAAGCGGAACAACCGGGGAAACAACCGGGAAGAGGGGCTCTGACCGAGCGATGTTCCGCCGTACGTTCTGGTTCACCACGGGCGTTGCCGCCGGTGTGTGGGCAACCACCAAGGTCAACCGCAAGCTGAAGCAGCTGACGCCCGAGAGCCTGGCCGCAACGGCGGCGAACAAGGCGATCGAGGCGGGCCACCGGCTCAAGGACCGTGCGGTGGGCTTCGCGCTCGACGTCCGCGACAACATGGCTCAGCGGGAGGCGGAACTCGGCGACGCGCTGGGCCTGGAGGCACCCGTCGACCCCGAACTCCCAGCACTCAGGCGGTACGCCGCCATCGAGAACCGCAACAGCCCGAAGTACGTCGAGACCACCGCGTACTCGCACAACCGGAATGAGGACCACTGATGGAGTCGGCTGAAATCCGCCGCCGCTGGTTGAGCTTCTTCGAGGAGCGCGGTCACACCGTCGTCCCTTCGGCGTCGCTCATCGCGGACGACCCGACTCTGCTCCTCGTCCCGGCCGGCATGGTGCCCTTCAAGCCCTACTTCCTGGGTGAGGTCAAGCCGCCGTTCCCGCGCGCCACCAGCGTGCAGAAGTGCGTGCGCACGCCCGACATCGAAGAGGTCGGCAAGACCACGCGGCACGGCACGTTCTTCCAGATGTGCGGCAACTTCTCCTTCGGCGACTACTTCAAGGAAGGCGCCATCAAGCTCGCCTGGGAGCTGCTCACCACGCCCCAGGACAAGGGCGGTTACGGCCTGGAGCCCGACCGCCTGTGGATCACCGTCTACAAGGACGACGACGAGGCCGAGCGCATCTGGCACGAGGTCGTCGGCGTGCCGAAGGAGCGCATCCAGCGCCTCGGCATGAAGGACAACTACTGGTCCATGGGCGTCCCCGGCCCGTGCGGCCCCTGCTCCGAGATCAACTACGACCGCGGCCCCGAGTTCGGCGTCGAGGGCGGCCCCGCCGTCAACGACGAGCGGTACGTGGAGATCTGGAACCTCGTCTTCATGCAGTACGAGCGCGGCGAGGGCACCGGCAAGGACAACTTCGAGATCCTGGGCGACCTGCCGAGCAAGAACATCGACACGGGCCTGGGCCTGGAGCGACTCGCCATGATTCTGCAGGGCGTGCAGAACATGTACGAGATCGACACCTCGATGGCCGTGATCAAGAAGGCCACCGAGCTGACCGGCGTCTCCTACGGCGACGCCCACGACTCGGACGTCTCCCTGCGCGTGGTCACCGACCACATGCGCACCGCCACCATGCTCATCGGTGACGGCGTCACACCGGGCAACGAGGGCCGTGGCTACGTCCTGCGCCGCATCATGCGCCGCGCCATCCGCAACATGCGGCTGCTCGGTGCCACCGGTCCGGTGGTCAAGGACCTGATCGACGTCGTCATCGGCATGATGGGCCAGCAGTACCCCGAACTGGTCACCGACCGCGAGCGCATCGAGAAGGTCGCCCTCGCCGAGGAGGCCCGCTTCCTCAAGACCCTCAACGCCGGCACGAACGTCCTGGACGGCGCCATCACCGAGACGAAGGCCGCCGGCTCCTCGGTCCTGCCCGGCGACAAGGCCTTCCTGCTCCACGACACCTGGGGCTTCCCGATCGACCTCACCCTGGAGATGGCCGCCGAGCAGGGCCTCTCCGTGGACGAGGACGGCTTCCGTCGCCTGATGAAGGAGCAGCGGGACAAGGCCAAGGCCGACGCCCAGGCCAAAAAGACCGGCCACGCCGACCTGGGTGCCTACCGCGAGATCGCCGACCAGTCCGGCGAGACCGACTTCATCGGCTACACGGACACCGAGGGCGAATCCACGGTCGTCGGCATCCTCGTCGACGGTGTGTCCTCGCCCGCCGCCACCGAGGGCGACGAGGTCGAGATCGTCCTCGACCGCACCCCGTTCTACGCCGAGGGCGGCGGCCAGATCGGCGACACCGGCCGTATCAAGGTGGCCTCCGGTGCCGTGATCGAGGTCCGCGACACGCAGAAGCCCGTTCCGGGCGTGTATGTCCACAAGGGCGTCGTCCAGGTCGGCGAAGTGACCCTCGGCGCCAAGGCCCACGCCTCCATCGACCACCGCCGCCGCAAGGCCATCGCCCGCGCCCACTCGGCCACCCACCTCACCCACCAGGCCCTGCGTGATGCCCTCGGCCCGACGGCCGCCCAGGCCGGTTCCGAGAACCAGCCCGGCCGCTTCCGCTTCGACTTCGGTTCGCCGTCCGCCGTGCCGACGGTCGTGATGACCGACGTCGAGCAGAAGATCAACGAGGTGCTCGCCCGCGACCTCGACGTCCAGGCCGAGATCATGGGCATCGACGAGGCCAAGAAGCAGGGCGCCATCGCCGAGTTCGGCGAGAAGTACGGTGAGCGCGTCCGCGTAGTGACCATCGGCGACTTCTCCAAGGAACTGTGCGGCGGCACGCACGTGCACAACACCGCCCAGCTGGGCCTGGTCAAGCTGCTCGGCGAGTCGTCGATCGGCTCGGGCGTCCGCCGTATCGAGGCCCTCGTCGGCGTCGACGCCTACAACTTCCTCGCCCGCGAGCACACGGTCGTCGCCCAGCTCCAGGAGCTGATCAAGGGCCGTCCGGAGGAGCTCCCGGAGAAGGTCTCCGCCATGCTCGGCAAGCTGAAGGACGCCGAGAAGGAGATCGAGAAGTTCCGCGCCGAGAAGGTGCTGCAGGCCGCCGCCGGTCTCGCCGGGTCCGCCAAGGACATCAGCGGCATCGCCGTGGTCACCGGCCAGGTCCCGGACGGCACCACACCCGACGACCTGCGCAAGCTCGTGCTCGATGTGCGCGGCCGTATCCAGGGCGGCCGGGCCGCCGTGGTCGCACTGTTCACGGTGAACAACGGCAAGCCGCTCACGGTCATCGCCACCAATGAAGCCGCCCGCGAGCGCGGCCTCAAGGCCGGCGACCTGGTCCGTACGGCCGCCAAGACCCTCGGTGGCGGCGGTGGCGGCAAGCCGGACGTCGCCCAGGGCGGCGGCCAGAACCCGGCCGCGATCGGCGAGGCCGTCGACGCCGTGGAGCGCCTGGTCGCCGAGACCGCAAAGTAAGAAACGGTCAAGAATATGAGAAGAGGACGCCGACTCGCCGTCGATGTCGGTGACGCCCGCATCGGGGTCGCCTCGTGCGACCCCGACGGGATCCTCGCCACCCCGGTGGAGACGGTCCCGGGGCGGGACATTCCGGCAGCTCAGCGCCGGTTGAAGCAACTCGTCGAGGAGTACGAGCCGATCGAGGTCGTGGTCGGTCTCCCTCGCTCCCTCAAGGGGGGCGAGGGCCCGGCCGCGGTCAAGGTCCGTGGCTTCGCCCAGGAACTGGCGCGTTTGATCGCGCCCGTTCCGGTCAGGCTCGTCGACGAGCGGATGACCACGGTGACAGCCAGTCAGGGACTGCGCGCATCAGGGGTGAAGTCCAAGAAGGGGCGGTCGGTCATCGATCAGGTGGCCGCCGTCGTCATCCTGCAACAGGCGCTGGAATCCGAACGGGTGTCAGGGAAATCTCCCGGCGAGGGCGTCGAAGTGGTCATCTGATCGCGATACGGTAACGTTCCGCGCGATGCGGTGGTGTTCGAACAGCCTCCGCACACCAAAGAGGCGGAACGGAAACCCAGACGCAGGTACGGGGCGACCGCCGCCTCGCGGCTCTATGGGGTTAGATGACTGAGTATGGCCGGGGCACGGGCTCCGCACCGTGGCATCCCGAGGACCCGTTGTACGGGGACGGCGGATGGGAAGGACAGCAGGCCCACGCGGCCCAGTCCCCCTACGGCGGCCAGCCGCAGCACAACCCGCAGCACTACCCGCAGCAGCCGCAGCAGCACTACGGCGAATGGGGAGGCGGCCCGCAGGGCGCGTACGGCCAGGGTCACCCGGACTACAACCAGTACCCGGACCCGGGGCAGCAGCAGTACCCGCAGCAGAACCAGCAGCAGTACGGCGGTCGGCAGCAGCACTACGGCAACGGCGGCTGGGAGGGCGGCGGTCAGCCCCATGCGCCCTACCCCGCCGACCCGGCGGACCCCTACGGCGCCCAGCCCGGGGCGTACGGCGGTGAGCAGGCCGACTTCTACCAGACACCGGACGCGTATCCGCCGCCCGAGCCGCCGAACCGGCGGCGCGCAGAGCCGGAGCCGGAGACCGATTGGGATCCCGGCCCCGACCAGGGCGAACACGCCTTCTTCGCGGGCGGCGACGATGACGACGCCGATGACGACGAGCCGGACGACGGCCGTGGGAACCGGCGGGGGCGCGGTGGCAAGAGCGACAAGGAGAAGGGCAAGAAGCGCCGCAACGGCTGTGCCTGCCTGGTTGTCGTGCTGGTCTTCGGCGGCGGCATCGGCACAGCCGGATACTTCGGGTACCAGTACTACCAAAATCGTTTCGGCCCTGCGCCCGACTATGTGGGCGAGGGGAACGGCGAACAGATCACGGTCACCATTCCGAAGGGCTCCGGCGGTTTCGCCATCGGCCAGGTACTGAAGCAGGCCGGGGTGGTGAAGAGCGTCGACGCGTTCGTGGCGGCGCAGGAGCAGAACCCCAACGGCAAGAGCATTCAGGCGGGCACGTACACGCTGAACAAGCACATGTCCGCGGCCGCCGCCGTCGCGTTGATGCTCAGCCCGAAGAGCAAGAACAACCTGATCATCGCCGAGGGATGGCGCAACACCAAGATCTATGCGGCGATCGACGACCGTCTCAAGCTCAAGGCGGGCACCACCCAGGACATCGCCAAGAAGGAATGGTCGACGTTCGGCCTGCCCGACTGGGCCAACACCAGCAAGGACATCAAGGACCCGCTGGAGGGATTCCTCTATCCGTCCAGTTATCCGGTCTCCAAGGGCATGAAGCCCGAGGACGTCCTCAAGCAGATGGTCGACACGGCCAAGGAGAAGTACGCCGAGTACGGCATCCAGGCCAAGGCCAAGAGCCTCGACCTGCAGAATCCGCTGCAGGTCCTGACGGTTGCGAGCCTCGTCCAGGCCGAGGGCAAGTACAAACACGACTTCGAAAAGGTCGCGACGGTCGTCTACAACCGGCTCAAGCCGGACAACACCGAGACCTACGGCCTGCTCGACTTCGACTCGACGGTGAACTACCTGCGCGGCCAGTCCAAGCTCTCCACCGGTTCCGTCAACGGGCTGCGGCAGATCAACGACCCCTACAACACGTACAAGATCAAGGGCCTGCCGCCCGGACCGATCGACAACCCCGGCGAAGTGGCGATCAAGGCCGCCCTCAACCCGGCCAAGGGGAACTGGTACTACTTCGTCTCGATCAACGAGAACGAGACGCTCTTCGCCGAGACCAACGAAGAGCAGAACCGCAACCGCGAGAAATACCTGCAAGAGCAGAAGAAGGGTCAATGACGGGCACCACCGGCAAGCGCCGAGCCGCCGTCCTCGGCTCCCCGATCACCCATTCCCTCTCCCCGGTGCTGCACCGCGCCGCATACCAGGAGCTGGGGCTGAAGGACTGGTCATACGACCGGTTCGAGGTCGACGAGGAGGCGCTGCCCGGGTTCGTCGAGAAACTCGGACCCGAATGGGCCGGGCTGTCGCTGACCATGCCCCTCAAGCGCGCCGTCATCCCCCTGCTCGACTCCATCAGCGACACGGCGGCCTCGGTGGAGGCCGTGAACACCGTCGTGTTCACCGAGGACGGACGGCGCCTCGGCGACAACACCGACATCCCCGGGATGGTCGCCGCGCTGCGCGAGCGGGGCATCGAGCAGGTCGACTCCGCCGCGATCCTCGGCGCCGGCGCCACCGCGTCCTCCGCGCTGGCCGCACTGGCCCGGATCTGCACCGGCGAGGTCGTCGCCTATGTCCGCAGCGCGGCACGGGCCGCCGAGATGCGGCAATGGGGCGAGCGGCTCGACGTGGAGGTCCGGATCGCCGACTGGTCGGACGCCGACCGGGCGCTGGGCGCCCCGCTGGTCGTCGCCACCACCCCGGCCGGGACGACGGACGCGCTGGCCGCCGCCGTCCCGGAGCGTCCCGCGACCCTGTTCGACGTGCTGTACGACCCCTGGCCCACCACTCTCGCGGCGCGCTGGTCCGGGTACGGCGGCGCCGTGGTCAGCGGCCTCGACCTGCTGGTGCACCAGGCGGTGCTCCAGGTCGAACAGATGACGGGCCGTTCCCTGGCCCCGCTGGACGCCATGCGCAAGGCGGGGGAGCACGCCCTGGCCGCCCGGTAGGAGAGCGGCTCGCGCGGTGCCCGCTCGCGTCCGCCTGATGGACCTGCGGCCGGTTCGGGCCGCCGGACGTGGGAGGATCGGAGGAGGCGGGCCGGGGCCGCGCACCCGGTCGCGCCGTTGCCGTACGCGATCACGAGCGTACGCAGGGCAGTACCAGGGCGCGAGCACTGAGGAGCACCGTTGAGCAGGTTGCGCTGGCTGACCGCGGGGGAGTCCCACGGACCCGCACTTGTCGCGACGCTGGAGGGCCTTCCCGCCGGCGTGCCGATCACCACGGAGATGGTGGCGGACCACCTGGCGAGGCGGCGGCTGGGCTACGGGCGCGGTGCCCGGATGAAGTTCGAGCGGGACGAGGTCACCTTCCTGGGAGGCGTCCGGCACGGTCTCACCCTAGGCTCCCCGGTGGCGATCATGGTCGGCAACACCGAGTGGCCCAAGTGGGAGCAGGTGATGGCGGCCGATCCGGTGGACCCGGAGATCCTCGCAGGACTGGCCCGCAACGCGCCGCTGACCCGGCCCCGGCCCGGGCACGCGGACCTCGCCGGCATGCAGAAGTACGGCTTCGACGAGGCGCGGCCGATCCTGGAGCGGGCGTCGGCCCGGGAGACCGCGGCGCGCGTGGCGCTCGGCGCGGTGGCGCGGTCGTACCTGAAGGAGACGACGGGCATCGAGATCGTCTCCCACGTGGTCGAACTGGCCTCGGCGAAGGCACCGTACGGCGTCTACCCGACCCCTGCGGACGTGGAGAAGCTCGACGCCGACCCGGTGCGCTGCCTGGACGCGGACGCGTCGAAGGCGATGGTCGCGGAGATCGACCAGGCACACAAGGACGGCGACACCCTCGGTGGCGTGGTCGAGGTCCTCGCCTACGACGTTCCGGTGGGCCTCGGCTCGCACGTGCACTGGGACCGCCGGCTGGACTCGCGGCTCGCGGCCGCGCTCATGGGCATCCAGGCGATCAAGGGCGTCGAGCTCGGCGACGGCTTCGAGCTGGCGCGGGTGCCGGGTTCCAAGGCGCATGACGAGATCCTCACCACCGCCGACGGCATCAAGCGCGCCACCGGTCGCTCCGGCGGCACCGAGGGCGGTCTGACCACCGGTGAACTGCTGCGCGTACGGGCCGCGATGAAGCCGATCGCGACCGTGCCCCGCGCGCTGCAGACCGTGGACGTGGCCACCGGAGAGGCGGCCCAGGCGCACCACCAGCGCTCCGACGTGTGCGCGGTCCCGGCGGCCGGAATCGTCGCCGAGGCCATGGTGGCCCTCGTCCTCGCGGACGCGGTGGCGGAGAAGTTCGGCGGCGACAGCGTGGCCGAGACCCGGCGCAACGTCCGCTCATACCTCGAGAACCTGGCGATCCGGTGAACGCGCCGCTGGTCGTCCTGGTCGGCCCGATGGGTGTGGGCAAGTCCACCGTCGGGCGGATGCTCGCCGAGCGCCTCGGCGTCGGCTACCGGGACACGGACGACGACATCGTGGCCGAGCAGGGCCGCGCCATTGCCGACATCTTCGTGGAGGAGGGCGAGCCGGTCTTCCGCGCCCTGGAGAAGAAGGCGGTGCACCGGGCGCTCGCCGAGCACGAGGGTGTCCTCGCCCTGGGAGGCGGCTCGATCCTCGACGACGAGACGCGCGCCCTGCTGGGCGGGCACCGGGTGGTCTACCTGTCGATGGACGTCGAGGAGGCGGTCAAGCGCACCGGCCTCAACGCGGCCCGCCCGCTGCTCGCGGTCAACCCGCGCCGCCAGTGGCGTGAACTGATGGAGGCCCGCCGCCACCTGTACGAGGAGGTCGCGACGGCCGTTGTGGCCACCGATGGCCGTACGCCCGAAGAGGTCACCCAAGAGGCCCTGGACGCTCTGGAGTTGAAGGAAGCATGAGCGAGGCAGTGACGCGGATCCAGGTCGGCGGCACAGCCGGCACCGACCCCTACGAGGTTCTGGTCGGCCGTCAACTCCTCGGCGAGCTCGCCGGGTTGATCGGGGAGAAGGCCAAGCGGGTCGCGGTGATCCACCCGGAGGCGCTGGCCGAGACGGGTGACGCCCTCCGTGCCGACCTGGCCGAGCAGGGCTACGAGGCCGTTGCCATCCAGGTGCCCAATGCGGAGGAGGCCAAGACCGCCGAGGTCGCTGCCTACTGCTGGAAGGCGCTCGGCCAGTCCGGCTTCACCCGCACCGACGTCATCGTGGGCGTGGGTGGCGGCGCGACCACCGACCTGGCCGGGTTCGTGGCCGCTACCTGGCTGCGCGGAGTGCGCTGGATCGCGATCCCGACCACCGTGCTGGCCATGGTGGACGCGGCCGTCGGCGGCAAGACCGGCATCAACACGGCCGAGGGCAAGAACCTGGTGGGCGCCTTCCACCCGCCCGCGGGCGTCCTGTGCGATCTCGCCGCGCTGGACTCCCTCCCGGTCAACGACTACGTCTCCGGGCTCGCCGAGGTCATCAAGGCCGGCTTCATCGCCGATCCGGTCATCCTGGAGCTGATCGAGGAGGATCCGCAGGCCGCCCGCACCCCGGCCGGCCCGCACACCGCCGAGCTGATCGAACGCTCCATCAGGGTCAAGGCGGAGGTCGTCTCGTCGGACCTGAAGGAGTCGGGTCTGCGCGAGATCCTCAACTACGGTCACACGCTGGGCCACGCGATCGAGAAGAACGAGCGGTACAAGTGGCGCCACGGCGCCGCCGTCGCCGTGGGCATGCACTTCGCCGCCGAACTGGGGCGACTGGCGGGCCGGTTGGACGATGCGACCGCCGACCGGCACCGCACGGTCCTGGAGTCGGTCGGGCTGCCGCTGCACTACCGCTACGACCAGTGGCCCAAGCTCCTGGAGACCATGAAGGTCGACAAGAAGTCCCGTGGCGACCTGCTCCGCTTCATCGTCCTGGACGGCCTGGCCAAGCCCACCGTGCTGGAGGGCCCCGACCCGGCGGTCCTGCTCGCGGCCTACGGCGAAGTGGGGGAGTAGCCCCACCATGGCCCTGCCGGCGGGCGAGTCGTTCCCGGCGGGACCGGTTGCCCCGATTTGCCGGTGGCGATGGGCACTTCGGGCCACCCCCGGCCGTTCACACAACGGCGGCCGGGGACGGTACCGTTCGGTAGGGAGCGGGGCGACACGCCTTGCTGCCAGCGTCGATCGCGATCCGACGGCACGTGAGCCGAAGGGGCGCGCCGGAGGCGAACCGAGCCAGAAGACGAGACGGAGTGGCACTGGATGCAGCACGCAGTGGGAGCTCCGCTGCCGCCGCCCCACCAGCCGGGGCAGGGTCCGGCTACCGGCTGGTCACCGGCCGCACACCACCCGGGACAGCCGGGCGCCCACCCGGGGCCCCCACCACAGACCCCGCCCGCGCCCGCGCCGGGCTTCGCGGGACGACCGGTGCCTCCCGGAGCGCCGCACACCCACCTCCCACCGCCTCAGGCCCCCGTCCCGCCCACGCCGGACACCACGGGCCATGTGCAGCTCCCGCCCGGCGGCCCGGTCGGCATGCCGAGCACACCGCCCGCCACGGGTGCCCCCGACCCCGCGACCACCACACTCGCCGTGCTGCTCATCGGTCCCGCGGGTGCGGGCAAGACCAGCGTCGCCAAGTACTGGGCAGACCACCGCCGGGTCCCCACGGCCCACATCAGCCTCGACGACGTGCGCGAATGGGTGCGCTCCGGCTTCGCCGACCCACAGTCGGGGTGGAACGACAACTCGGAGGCGCAGTACCGTCTCGCCCGCCGCACCTGCGGCTTCGCGGCCCGGAACTTCCTGGCCAACGGCATCTCGTGCATTCTCGACGACGCCGTCTTCCCGGACCGGCCGGTCGTCGGCCTCGGTGGCTGGAAACGGCATGTGGGCCCCGGTCTGCTGCCCGTCGTCATCCTCCCGGGCCTGGAGATAGTCCTGGAGCGCAACGCCGAGCGCACCGGCAACCGCCGCCTCACCGACGAGGAGGTCGCCCGTATCCACGGCCGCATGGCCGGCTGGTACGGCTCCGGACTGCCGATCATCGACAACTCCCAGCTCGATGTGGAGGGGACGGCCCGGGTACTGGACGAGGTACTCGCCCGGTCGATCGCGAGCCCGCCGAAATGGTGACGCCGTAGGGGTTGTCCTGCGAACGGGCACCGGGTCCGTCCCTGGGGGCTGCCGCCCCAAGACCCTCGCTTCGGCCTCGACGACCTCGTCCCCAGGCGCCGGACGGGGGAAAAAATCAGCCCGTCCGGCGAATTTCAGCCCCTCCGGCGTTCGAGGAGCGGGGTCCCGGGGCCGGCCGCCCGAAAAGGGGTCCGGGGCGGAGCCCCGCGAGAGTCGGCGCCGCGTACGGCGCCCCCGCCGCCCGTCCGGACCTCTGGACCGGCGACATCCGGCCACCGCTCGTAGGCTCGGGTCATGTCAGAGGTGTACGCGGCCCGCCGCGAGCGGCTGAGGGAGCGCTGCAGCGCGGGCGGCAGTGTGACGGCGCTCGTCTCCCGCCCCGCCAACGTGCGCTATCTCGCGGGCGTCGCGCCCCAGGGCGCCGTACTGCTACTGGGCATGGGCGAGGACGTGCTGCTGTGCGCCGGACCGCCGGAGGATCAGCCCGCCTACGGGCGTCCCGACGAGACGCTCCGCGTGAACGCGATGTCGGCTTCCGGTGGCGACCCCGCCGTCGCCGCGGCGGATCTTGCGGCCGGGCAGGGCGCCGAGTCCCTCGCGGTCGAGGAGCATCACCTCACCGTCGCCCGGCACCGCGCCCTTCGCTCCGTCGCGCCCGGACTGCGGCTGACCGACCTCGGGAACGCGGTCGAGCAGCTGCGGGTCGTCAAGGACGAGGAGGAGATCTCCCTTCTGCGGATCGGGGCGGAGATCGTCGACCAGGCGCTGAGCGAGCTGCTCGAATCGATCCTCGTGGGCCGCACCGAGCGCCACCTCGCCCTCGAACTGGAGCGCCGCCTGGTCGACCACGGCGCCGACGGGCCCGCCTTCGCCACCTCCGTCGCCACCGGCCCGAACGCCGGCCGCCGCGGTCACCGACCGACGGACCGCCGGGTCGAGGAGGGCGACTTCCTCTCCGTCTGCCTCGGGGCCGCTTACCGCGGCTACCGTTGCGAGATCGGCCGCACCTTCGTGATCGGCACCTCGCCCGCCGACTGGCAGATCGAGCTGTACGACCTCGTCTTCGCCGCTCAGCGCGCCGGACGCGAGGCCCTGGCACCCGGCGCCGCCTACCGCGACGTGGACCGGGCCGCACGCCAGGTGCTGGATTCGGCCGGGTACGGCGCGGGCCTTCCGCCGCTGACCGGGCACGGTGTGGGGCTCGAAATCGATGAGGACCCGCAGCTGGCCCCCGCGGCCATGGGTAAACTGGACGCTTGCGTGCCGGTCACCGTCGAACCTGGGGTCCACCTCCCGGGCCGGGGTGGTGTCCGGATCGATGACACGCTCGTCGTACGCCCCGAGGCGGACGGCGGACCCGAGCTACTCACCATCACGACCAAGGAGCTGCTCGCGCTCTAGCCTTGCGCTGCGCGCCTGCCCCGGGGTCGTACGTCAGTCCAGGAGATTCCGCAACCGTGGCTTCCACGAACGACCTCAAGAACGGCATGGTGCTCAAGCTCGAAGGCGGCCAGCTCTGGTCCGTCGTCGAGTTCCAGCACGTCAAGCCCGGCAAGGGCCCCGCATTCGTGCGCACCAAGCTCAAGAACGTGCTCTCCGGCAAGGTCGTCGACAAGACGTTCAACGCCGGCGTCAAGGTCGAGACGGCCACCGTCGACAAGCGCGACATGCAGTTCTCGTACAAGGACGGCGAGTACTTCGTCTTCATGGACATGGAGACGTACGACCAGCTGCACATCGACCCGAAGGCCGTCGGTGACGCCGCGAACTTCCTCATCGAGGGCTTCACGGCTGTCGTCGCGCAGCACGAGGGCGAGGTGCTCTTCGTCGAGCTGCCCGCCGCCGTCGAGCTGACCATCGCCGAGACCGAGCCGGGCGTCCAGGGCGACCGCTCCACGGGTGGCACCAAGCCCGCCACGCTGGAGACCGGCCACCAGATCCAGGTCCCGCTCTTCATCACCACCGGTGAGAAGATCAAGGTCGACACCCGTACGAGCGACTACCTCGGCCGGGTGAACAGCTAACCGTGGCTGCCCGTAACACGGCCCGTAAGCGCGCCTTCCAGATCCTCTTCGAGGGTGACCAACGCGGGGCCGGCGTCATGACGGTCCTCGCGGACTGGATCCGGCTGTCGCGGACCGACACCCGGCAGCCGCCGGTGAGCGAGTACACGATGCAGCTGGTCGAGGGCTACGCCGAGCATGCGAAGCGCATCGACGAGCTGATCGCACAGTACGCGGTCGGCTGGACGCTGGACCGGATGCCGGTCGTCGACCGCAACATCCTGCGTCTGGGTGCCTACGAGCTGATCTGGGTCGACGCGACGCCGGACGCCGTGGTGCTCGACGAGATGGTGCAGCTCGCCAAGGAGTTCTCCACGGACGAGTCGCCCGCGTTCGTCAACGGCCTGCTGGGCCGTCTGAAGGACCTCAAGCCTTCGCTGCGCCGCGAACAGGCGTGAGCGACCGCCGTCTCCCACGCCGCACCAGGGCCCGTGGACACGCTCCGCGGGCCCTCGGCGTCTCTGTGTGACCCGGCGCGTTCCGGACGACAGCTACTCGGAGCCCCGGAGCCCCGGAGCCCCGGAGCCCCGGAGCCCAGGAGCCCCCGAGCCCCCGAGCCCCGGAGCAGGGCGGGCGCGGCGCTCGGCGGCAGCGGGAAAAGCCTCAGGGGCGGAGCCGAAAGGCTCCGCCCCTGAGGCTGTGACGTTTCTGCCGGGCGTACCCGCCCGCTCAGTTCTCCTCGTGGGACGCCACCGCGCGGCGCGCGTCCGCGTCCAGGACGCCCCAGCTGATCAGCTGCTCGGTCAGGACCGAGGGCGACTGGTCGTAGATGACCGCGAGCGTGCGCAGGTCGTCCTGGCGGATCGACAGCACCTTGCCGTTGTAGTCACCGCGCTGCGACTGGATCGTCGCCGCGTACCGCTGGAGCGGGCCCGCCTTCTCGGCCGGTACGTTGGCCAGGCGCTCCAGGTCCAGGACAAGCTTCGGCGGCGGCTCGGCGGCTCCGCCGGGGGTGGTGCCGGGCAGCAGCTCCTGCACCGGGACCCCGTAGAAATCCGCCAGCTCGGCGAGACGCTGCACGGTGACGGCGCGGTCGCCACGCTCGTACGACCCGACCACGACCGCCTTCCAGCGTCCCTGGGACTTCTCCTCCACACCGTGGAGGGAAAGGCCCTGCTGGGTGCGGATGGCCCGGAGCTTGGCCCCGAGCTGTTTGGCGTATTCGCTGGACATATAGCTCCCCGGACACGGTGTCGACGTGCGGCTCGGCCGCGCGGCTGGTGACTCACTGTGAGGTTACGCAGCGTGACTCTCCCCCGTCAAGCCGAATGGTCCGGACCGACCCTTCAGTGGTGGACGGCCTGCGATGACGCCGCACGAGTGACGGATGACGCCAGGGGGGTGACGGACGCCAGTGGTGGGCTGGTAGCGTGTATGGCGCAATTCCGACGTCCTTTAAGGTCCGTCCCGTGAGGCGGAGAAGGAGGTCCGTTTCGTATGGACACGCAGTATTCCGATGCGCGGCCCGTGCTCGAAGGCCCCGACATCGCGCGGGTGTTGACCCGCATCGCCCATGAGATCGTCGAGCGCGCCAAGGGCGCCGACGACGTGGTGCTCCTCGGCATTCCGACCCGAGGTGTCTTCCTGGCCCAGCGGCTCGCCGCCAAGCTTGAGCAGATCACCGGCCGCAAGGTCCCGGTCGGCTCCCTCGACATCACCATGTACCGCGACGACCTGCGCATGCAGCCGCCGCGTGCGCTGGCCCGCACAGAGATCCCCGGTGACGGCATCGACGGCCGCCTCGTCGTTCTCGTCGACGACGTGCTCTTCTCCGGCCGCACCATCCGCGCCGCCCTCGACGCCCTGAACGACATCGGGCGTCCGCGCGCGGTCCAGCTCGCGGTCCTCGTCGACCGTGGCCACCGCGAGCTTCCGATCCGCGCCGACTACGTCGGCAAGAACCTCCCCACGTCGCTGCGGGAGACGGTCAAGGTCCAGCTCGCCGAGGAGGACGGTCGCGACACCGTGCTGCTCGGTGCGAAGCAGACCGTCCCGGGCGCACAGCAGTAGCACTCCGGCGTACGTCACCGACGTATGCCCTGCGAGTGCGCTCCGGCGCACGCCTGCTTGCCCGGCTGTGCCTTCTGGGGCTGTGACACAAGCGGCTGTCGCCGCGGGCCCCGGACCCCCGCATCCCGATTGAACTGCCTTACGGAGCCTGAAAGATGCAGCGTCATCTCATCTCGGCCGCCGACCTCTCCCGCGACGACGCCGTCCTGATCCTCGACACCGCCGAGGAAATGGCCCGGGTCGCCGACCGGCCGATCAAGAAGCTGCCGACCCTGCGCGGCCGCACCGTCGTCAACCTCTTCTTCGAGGACTCCACCCGCACCCGGATCTCCTTCGAGGCCGCCGAGAAACGTCTGTCCGCGGACGTCATCAACTTCTCCGCCAAGGGATCCAGCGTGTCCAAGGGCGAGTCCCTGAAGGACACCGCCCAGACCCTGGAGGCCATGGGCGTCGACGCCGTCGTCATCCGGCACGGCGCCTCCGGGGCCCCGTACCGCCTGGCCAACTCCGGCTGGATCGACGCCGCCGTCATCAACGCCGGCGACGGCACCCACCAGCACCCGACGCAGGCCCTGCTCGACGCCTTCACCATGCGCCGCCGCCTCGTCGGCCGGGATGCCGGGCTCGGCCGCGACCTGGCCGGCAAGCGCATCACGATCGTCGGCGACGTGCTGCACAGCCGTGTCGCCCGCTCCAACGTCGACCTGCTCCACACCCTCGGCGCCGACGTCACCCTCGTCGCCCCGCCCACCCTGCTGCCGGTCGGCATAGAGTCCTGGCCCTGCGAGGTCTCCTACGACCTCGACAGCACCCTTCCCAAGTCCGACGCGGTGATGATGCTGCGCGTCCAGCGCGAGCGCATGAACGCCGCCTTCTTCCCCACCGAGCGCGAGTACTCGCGGCGCTACGGCCTCGACGGCGACCGCATGGCGAAGATGCCCGGGGACGCCATCGTGATGCACCCCGGCCCGATGGTCCGCGGCATGGAGATCACCGCCGAGGTCGCCGACTCCGACCGCTGCACCGCGGTCGAGCAGGTCGCCAACGGTGTCTCCATCCGCATGGCCGTGCTCTACCTGCTGCTGGGCGGCAACGAGCCCGCCGTCACCAACTCACGTACCGAGGAGAAGAAAGACCGATGAGCAAGATCCTGATCCGTGGTGCGAAGGTGCTCGGCGGCGAGCCGCAGGACGTGCTGATCGACGGCGAGACGATCGCCGAGGTGGGCGCCGGTCTGAGCGCCGAGGGCGCGGAGGTCGTCGAGGCCGACGGCAAGGTGCTGCTGCCGGGCCTCGTCGACCTGCACACCCATCTGCGCGAGCCCGGCCGCGAGGACTCCGAGACCGTCCTGACCGGCACGCGGGCCGCAGCGAGCGGCGGCTACACGGCCGTGTTCGCCATGGCCAACACCTTCCCGGTGGCCGACACCGCCGGCGTCGTCGAGCAGGTCTGGCGGCTCGGCCGGGAGCACGGCTACTGCGATGTGCAGCCCATCGGCGCCGTCACCGTCGGCCTGGAGGGCAAGAAGCTCGCCGAGCTGGGCGCGATGCACGAGTCGGCGGCGAACGTCACGGTCTTCTCCGACGACGGCAAGTGCGTGGACGACGCGGTGATCATGCGCCGGGCGCTGGAGTACGTGAAGGCCTTCGGCGGTGTCGTCGCCCAGCATGCGCAGGAGCCGCGCCTGACCGAGGGCGCGCAGATGAACGAGGGCGTCGTCTCCGCCGAGCTGGGCCTCGGCGGCTGGCCGGCGGTCGCCGAGGAGTCGATCATCGCGCGGGACGTCCTGCTCGCCGACCATGTCGGCTCCCGCGTCCACATCTGCCACCTGTCGACCGCCGGGTCCGTCGAGATCGTGCGCTGGGCGAAGTCCCGCGGCATCGACGTCACCGCCGAGGTCACCCCGCACCACCTCCTCCTCACCGACGAGCTGGTGCGCACCTACAACCCGGTCTACAAGGTCAACCCGCCGCTGCGCACCGAGCGCGACGTGCTGGCGCTGCGCGAGGCCCTCGCCGACGGCACGATCGACATCGTCGCCACCGACCACGCCCCGCACCCGCACGAGGACAAGGACTGCGAGTGGGCCGCCGCCGCCATGGGCATGGTCGGTCTGGAGACCGCGCTGTCCGTGGTCCAGGAGACGATGGTCGACACCGGGCTGCTCGACTGGGCGGGCGTCGCCGACCGCATGTCCTTCAAGCCCGCGCAGATCGGGCAGGCCCAGGGCCACGGGCGTCCCGTCTCGGCAGGCGAGCCCGCCAACCTCACCCTCGTCGACACGGCATACCGTGGGCAGGTGGACCCCGCGGGCTTCGCCTCGCGCAGCCGCAACACCCCGTACGAGGGCCGTGAGCTGCCGGGCCGTGTCACGCGCACATGGCTCCGGGGCAAGGCCACGCTCGTCGACGGGAAGCTCACGTGACACCTCTGAACCTGCCGGCTGCCGCACACGGAGCCGTACTCGCCGCCGGAGAGAAGTCGGCTCCGGTGACCGACTGGGCCGCCCGCATCGGCTGGCTCGTCGGACTCGCCCTGTTCATCGCGCTCGTCTACTGGCTGATGCGCGAGGGCTGGAAGTGGCGCGGCACCCTCCAGAGCGACCTGCCGGAGCTGCCCAGCGCGCCCGAAGAGCCCGGTGAGCCCAGACTGACGATGAGCGGCCGCTACCACGGCTCCACCACAGCCGGGCAGTGGCTGGACCGGATCGTGGCCCATGGCCTCGGCACCCGCAGCCGGGTCGAGCTCACGCTGACGGACGCGGGCCTGGACGTCGTACGCCCCGGGGCGACCGACTTCTTCGTCCCGGCGGCGCAGCTGCGCGGGGCCCGGCTCGACAAGGGCATCGCCGGCAAGGTCCTCACCGAGGGCGGACTGCTGGTCGTGACCTGGGCGCTCGGCGACAAGCTGATCGACTCCGGGTTCCGCTCCGACCGCGCGGCCGAGCACAACGAGTGGGTCGACACCCTGAACCAGATGACCAACAAGACGGAAGGCGCACGATGACGACCTCCACCAGGGGAGCCGTGAAGGTTCCCGCAGTACTCGTCCTGGAGGACGGCCGGACCTTCCGCGGCCGAGCCTACGGGGCCGTGGGGGTGACCTTCGGCGAGGCCGTGTTCTCCACCGGCATGACCGGCTACCAGGAGACCCTCACCGACCCGTCCTATCACCGCCAGGTCGTCGTGATGACCGCCCCCCACGTCGGCAACACCGGCGTCAACGACGAGGACCCCGAGTCCAAGCGGATCTGGGTCGCGGGCTACGTCGTGCGCGACCCCGCGCGCGTGCCCTCCAACTGGCGCGCCAAGCGCTCGCTGGACGAGGAGCTGCGCCACCAGGGCATCGTCGGCATCAGCGGTATCGACACGCGTGCGCTCACCCGCCATCTGCGCGAGCGCGGCGCCATGCGCGTCGGCATCTTCTCCGGCAACGCTCTGCCCGACGAGGGCACGATGCTCGCCGAGGTGCGCCAGGCGCCCGAGATGAAGGGCGCGAACCTGTCCGCCGAGGTCGCCACCCGGGAGCCGTACGTCGTCCCGGCGATCGGCGAGAAGAAGTTCACTGTCGCCGCGATCGACCTCGGCATCAAGGGCATGACGCCGCACCGCATGGCCGAGCGCGGCATCGAGGTGCACGTGCTGCCCGCGACGGCGACCGTCGAGGACGTGTACGCCGTGAACCCGGACGGCGTGTTCTTCTCCAACGGCCCGGGCGACCCGGCCACGGCCGACCACCCGGTCGCCGTCATGCAGGCCGTGCTGGAGCGCAGGACGCCCCTGTTCGGCATCTGCTTCGGCAATCAGATCCTGGGCCGCGCGCTCGGCTTCGGCACCTACAAGCTGAAGTACGGCCACCGCGGCATCAACCAGCCGGTGCAGGACCGTACGACCGGCAAGGTCGAGGTCACCGCGCACAACCACGGCTTCGCCGTCGACGCCCCCCTCGACAGGGTGTCCGACACCCCCTACGGCCGCGCCGAGGTCTCCCACGTCTGCCTCAACGACAACGTGGTGGAGGGCCTCCAGCTGCTCGACCGGCCGGCCTTCAGCGTCCAGTACCACCCCGAAGCGGCAGCGGGCCCGCACGACGCCGCCTACCTGTTCGACCGCTTCACGTCTTTGATGAGCACAGTCCTGATGGAGGGCCAGCGTGCCTAAGCGCACCGATATCCAGTCCGTCCTGGTCATCGGCTCCGGCCCGATCGTCATCGGTCAGGCCGCCGAGTTCGACTACTCCGGCACCCAGGCGTGCCGGGTCCTGAAGTCCGAGGGGCTGAGGGTCGTCCTGGTCAACTCCAACCCGGCGACGATCATGACCGACCCGGAGATCGCCGACGCCACGTACGTCGAGCCGATCACCCCGGAGTTCGTCGAGAAGATCATCGCCAAGGAGCGGCCGGACGCGCTGCTGCCCACTCTGGGCGGCCAGACGGCGCTCAACACGGCCATCTCGCTGCACGAGAACGGCGTCCTGGAGAAGTACGGCGTCGAGCTGATCGGCGCCAACGTCGAGGCCATCCACAAGGGCGAGGACCGCGACCAGTTCAAGGAGGTCGTGGAGGCGGTCCGGCAGAAGACCGGGCACGGTGAGTCCGCCCGGTCCGTGATCTGCCACTCCATGGACGAGGTGCTGGCCGGCGTCGAGGAGCTCGGCGGCTACCCGGTCGTCGTCCGCCCCTCCTTCACCATGGGCGGCGCGGGCTCCGGCTTCGCGCACGACGAGGAGGAGCTGCGCCGCATCGCCGGCCAGGGCCTCACGCTCTCCCCGACCACCGAGGTGCTCCTGGAGGAGTCCATCCTCGGCTGGAAGGAGTACGAGCTGGAGCTGATGCGCGACAAGCACGACAACGTCGTGGTCGTCTGCTCCATCGAGAACTTCGACCCGATGGGCGTCCACACCGGCGACTCGATCACCGTGGCGCCCGCGATGACGCTGACCGACCGCGAGTACCAGATCCTGCGCGACATCGGCATCGCCGTGATCCGCGAGGTCGGCGTCGACACCGGCGGCTGCAACATCCAGTTCGCGGTGAACCCCGAGGACGGTCGTGTGATCGTCATCGAGATGAACCCGCGTGTGTCGCGCTCGTCGGCCCTCGCCTCCAAGGCGACCGGCTTCCCCATCGCCAAGATCGCGGCCAAGCTCGCCGTCGGCTACACGCTCGACGAGATCCCGAACGACATCACGCGGGAGACCCCGGCCTCCTTCGAGCCGACCCTCGACTACGTCGTCGTCAAGGCGCCGCGGTTCGCCTTCGAGAAGTTCCCGAGCGCCGACAACACGCTGACCACGACGATGAAGTCGGTCGGCGAGGCCATGGCGATCGGCCGCAACTTCACCGAGGCGTTCCAGAAGGCGCTGCGCTCGCTGGAGAAGAAGGGCAGCCAGTTCACGTTCGTCGGCGAGCCCGGCGACAAGGCTCTTCTCCTCCAAGAGGCGGTGCGCCCGACCGACGGCCGGATCAACACGGTCATGCAGGCCATCCGCGCCGGTGCCACCCAGGAAGAGGTCTTCGAGGCCACGAAGATCGACCCCTGGTTCGTCGACCAGCTGTTCCTGATCAAGGAGATCGCGGACGAACTGGCCGGGGCCGACCGCCTGGACGTCGACCTGCTCGCCGAGGCCAAGCGGCACGGCTTCTCCGACCAGCAGATCGCCGAGATCCGCGGGCTGCGCGAGGACGTCGTGCGCGAGGTGCGGCACTCGCTGGGCGTGCGCCCGGTGTACAAGACGGTCGACACATGCGCGGCCGAGTTCGCCGCGAGGACGCCGTACTTCTACTCCTCCTACGACGAGGAGACCGAGGTCGCGCCGCGCGAGAAGCCCGCGGTCATCATCCTGGGCTCGGGTCCCAACCGCATCGGCCAGGGCATCGAGTTCGACTACTCCTGCGTCCACGCCTCCTTCGCGCTCAGCGACGCCGGGTACGAGACCGTGATGGTCAACTGCAACCCGGAGACGGTCTCCACGGACTACGACACCTCCGACCGTCTGTACTTCGAGCCTCTGACGCTGGAAGACGTGCTGGAGATCGTCCACGCCGAGCAGCAGGCCGGCCCGGTCGCGGGTGTCGTGGTCCAGCTGGGCGGCCAGACTCCGCTGGGCCTGGCGCAGGCGCTGAAGGACAACGGCGTGCCGATCGTGGGCACTTCCCCGGAGGCGATCCACGCCGCCGAGGACCGTGGGGCGTTCGGGCGCGTGCTCGCCGAGGCCGGCCTCCCGGCCCCCAAGCACGGCACCGCCACCACCTTCGCCGAGGCCAAGGCCATCGCGGACGAGATCGGCTACCCGGTCCTCGTCCGGCCGTCGTACGTCCTCGGCGGGCGCGGCATGGAGATCGTGTACGACGAGGCCCGGCTGTCGTCCTACATCGCCGAGTCGACCGAGATCAGCCCCTCCCGGCCGGTGCTGGTCGACCGCTTCCTCGACGACGCCATCGAGATCGACGTCGACGCCCTGTACGACGGCGAGGAGCTGTACCTCGGCGGCGTCATGGAGCACATCGAGGAGGCCGGTATCCACTCCGGCGACTCGGCGTGCGCGCTTCCCCCGATCACGCTGGGCGGCTTCGACGTCAAGCGGCTGCGGGCCTCCACGGAGGCCATCGCGAAGGGCGTCGGCGTCCGTGGCCTGATCAACATCCAGTTCGCGATGGCGGGGGACATCCTGTACGTCCTGGAGGCCAACCCGCGTGCCTCCCGTACCGTTCCCTTCACCTCGAAGGCGACCGCGGTGCCGCTGGCGAAGGCCGCGGCCCGGATCTCGCTGGGCGCCACCATCGCCGAACTGCGGGCCGAGGGGCTGCTGCCCGTGCGCGGTGACGGCGGCGAGCTCCCGCTCGACGCGCCGATCTCCGTCAAGGAGGCCGTGATGCCGTGGTCGCGCTTCCGCGACATCCACGGGCGCGGCGTCGACACGGTCCTCGGCCCGGAGATGCGCTCCACCGGCGAGGTCATGGGCATCGACTCCGTCTTCGGCACGGCGTACGCCAAGTCGCAGGCGGGGGCGTACGGTCCGCTGCCGACCAAGGGCCGCGCCTTCATCTCCGTCGCGAACCGCGACAAGCGCTCGATGATCTTCCCCGCGCGCGAGCTGGTCGCCCACGGCTTCGAGCTGCTCGCCACGTCCGGTACGGCCGAGGTGCTCAAGCGCAACGGCATCCACGCCACGGTCGTGCGCAAGCAGTCCGAGGGCACCGGACCGAACGGTGAGCGGACCATCGTCCAGCTCATCCACGACGGCGAGGTCGATCTCATCGTCAACACCCCGTACGGCACCGGAGGCCGCCTCGACGGCTACGACATCCGTACGGCGGCCGTTGCGCGCTCCGTGCCGTGTCTGACGACGGTCCAGGCGCTCGCGGCGGCGGTGCAGGGCATCGACGCCCTCAACCACGGTGATGTGGGCGTCCGTTCGCTCCAGGAACACGCGGAACACCTGACCGCGGCCCGCGACTAGCAGCCCTGAGGGGGACATCGGAAACGGTGTCCCCCTCTTCATGAGGTTCATGAGGACACTGAGAGATGTACAAGCTTTTCTTCCGTCTGGTTTTCAAACGGATGGATCCTGAAGAGGCCCACTACCTGGCCTTTCGCTGGATCCGCCTCGCCGTACGCATCCCCGCGCTGCGCACCTTCGTCGCCGCCGCCCTCGCGCCCCGCTACAAGGAGCTGCGCACGGAGGCGTTCGGGCTGCGGATGCACGGGCCGTTCGGGCTTGCGGCCGGCTTCGACAAGAACGCGATCGCGATCGACGGGATGTCGATGCTGGGCTTCGACCATGTCGAGATCGGCACGGTGACCGGGGAGCCGCAGCCGGGCAACCCGAAGAAGCGCCTGTTCCGCCTCGTCGCGGACCGGGCGCTGATCAACCGCATGGGCTTCAACAACGAGGGCTCGCTGGCCGTGGCCGCGCGCCTGGCGTCGCGTACGCCCGTCTTCAGGACGGTCGTGGGCGTCAACATCGGCAAGACCAAGGTCGTCCCGGAGGACGAGGCCGTCGGGGACTACGTGAAGTCGACCGAGCGCCTGGCGCCGTACGCCGACTACCTGGTGGTCAACGTGTCCTCCCCGAACACGCCGGGCCTGCGCAACCTCCAGGCGACCGAGGCGCTGCGCCCGCTGCTGAGCGCCGTGCGCGAGGCCGCCGACCGCACGGTCACCACGCGGCGCGTCCCGCTCCTGGTGAAGATCGCGCCGGACCTCGCCGACGAGGACGTCGACGCCGTCGCCGACCTCGCCGTGGAACTGGGCCTGGACGGGATCATCGCCACCAACACCACCATCGCGCGCGAGGGACTCGGTCTGAAGTCCGCACCCTCCCTGGTGAAGGAGACCGGCGGGCTGTCGGGCGCCCCGCTGAAAGCGCGCTCCCTGGAGGTGCTGCGCCGCCTCTACGCGCGCGTGGGCGACCGCATCACCCTCGTGGGCGTCGGCGGCATCGAGAACGCCGAGGACGCCTGGCAGCGGATCCTCGCCGGTGCCACGCTCGTACAGGGCTACAGCGCGTTCATCTACGAGGGGCCCTTCTGGGGCCGCGCCATCCACAAGGGGCTCGCCGCGCGCCTGCGTACGAGCCCGTACGCCACCCTCGCCGACGCGGTCGGCGCCGACGTGAGGAAGCCCGCATGACAGCTCTGGAACCCTTCGGCGCACGCCTGCGCCGCGCCATGGACGAGCGCGGACCGCTCTGTGTCGGCATCGACCCGCATGCCTCGCTGCTCACCGAGTGGGGCCTGAACGACGACGTGGCGGGCCTGGAGCGGTTCAGCCGCACGGTCGTCGAGGCGATGGCCGACCGGGTCGCCGTCCTCAAGCCGCAGAGCGCCTTCTTCGAGCGCTTCGGGTCGCGCGGCGTCGCCGTCCTGGAGAAGTCGGTCGAGGAGGCCCGGGCGGCCGGGGCGCTGGTTGTCATGGACGCCAAGCGCGGCGACATCGGCTCGACCATGGCCGCGTACGCCGAGTCCTTCCTCCACAAGGACGCCCCGCTGTTCTCGGACGCGCTGACCGTGTCGCCGTATCTCGGCTACGGGTCGCTCAGGCCGGCCGTGGAGCTGGCGCGCGAGAGCGGCGCCGGGCTCTTCGTGCTGGCGCTCACCTCCAACCCGGAGGGCGGCGAGGTGCAGCACGCGGTGCGGGCCGACGGCCGGAATGTCGGGGCGACGATGCTCGCCCACCTCGCCGCCGAGAACGCGGGGGAGGAGCCCCTCGGCTCGTTCGGCGCGGTCGTCGGCGCCACGCTCGGCGATCTGTCGTCGTACGACCTCGACATCAACGGACCCCTCCTCGCGCCCGGCATCGGCGCCCAGGGAGCCACTCCGGCCGACCTTCCCGGGGTCTTCGGGGCGGCGGTGCGCAATGTCGTACCGAATGTGAGCCGCGGGGTGCTGCGCCACGGTCCCGACGTCGTCGCTCTGCGTGAGGCCGCGGAGCGCTTCGCGGAGGAGATCCGGGCCGCTGTGGCCGCGGGTTAGACCCTCCGCGGGGGGCGGGACGAGTCCTCCGACGAGTGCCTCGGAGGCCGCTTGAGTCTGAATACATCCTCAAATCCGGGGCAATATGTCCGAAAAGTCTGGCTCGATAGAGGCTGACCAGGACTTTTCCGCTGTTCTCGCTGACTCTGGCGCGCTCGCCCGCTAGTCTCCGACGAGTGGGGGCACCTCCCACACCCTTTAGGTAGTGGGGGAGAACGGGCAAGCGTGTTGCTCGTGGCTCCCCAGGTGTGGGGCGACTAGGTTCCTCACCGGTCCGTATCCGACAGTTCGACATCCGAGGTGACGTAGGCGTGGCTCTTCCGCCCCTTACCCCTGAACAGCGCGCAGCCGCGCTCGAAAAGGCCGCCGCGGCTCGCCGGGAGCGGGCCGAGGTCAAGAATCGACTCAAGCACTCCGGCGCCTCCCTTCACGAGGTCATCAAGCAGGGCCAGGAGAACGACGTCATCGGCAAGATGAAGGTCTCCGCCCTTCTCGAGTCCCTGCCGGGCGTGGGCAAGGTCCGCGCCAAGCAGATCATGGAGCGACTCGGTATCTCCGAGAGCCGCCGCGTGCGTGGTCTCGGTTCCAACCAGATCGCCTCCCTGGAGCGTGAGTTCGGCAGCACTGCCAGCTGAGTCCGGGGCACTCCGGGATTGCTGGAATAATCGCTGCATGAGTGAACGTCCGCGGCTGACCGTGCTCTCCGGCCCCTCCGGGGTCGGCAAGAGCACGGTCGTCGCCCATATGCGCAAGGAACACCCCGAGGTCTGGCTCTCGGTGTCGGCGACGACCCGGGCGCCCCGCCCCGGTGAGCAGCACGGAGTCCACTACTTCTTCGTCACGGACGAGGAGATGGACAAGCTGATCGCCAACGGTGAGCTTCTGGAGTGGGCCGAGTTCGCCGGCAACCGCTACGGCACTCCGCGGGCCGCAGTGCTGGAGCACCTGGAGGCCGGGGTACCGGTCCTGCTGGAGATCGACCTCCAGGGCGCCCGGCAGGTCCGCGAGTCCATGCCCGAGGGCCGGCTCGTGTTCCTGGCCCCTCCCTCCTGGGAGGAGCTCGTGCGCAGACTCACCGGACGAGGCACCGAGCCGCCCGAGGTGATCGAGCGCCGCCTGGAGGCGGCCAAGATCGAGCTGGCGGCCGAGCCGGAGTTCGATGTGACCCTGGTCAACACCTCGGTCGAGGATGTGGCGCGCGAGCTGCTAGCCTTGATGGACGTTGTGTGATCAGGGTTGTGTGATCAGGTCTGATCTTTCCCCATCTTTCGGAAGGTAGAGCGTGTCCTCTTCCATCACCGCGCCCGAGGGCATCATCAACCCGCCGATCGACGAGCTCCTTGAGGCCACGGACTCGAAGTACAGCCTCGTGATCTACGCGGCCAAGCGTGCCCGCCAGATCAACGCGTACTACTCGCAGCTCGGCGAGGGCCTCCTCGAGTACGTCGGTCCGCTCGTGGACACCCACGTTCACGAGAAGCCGCTCTCGATCGCCCTGCGTGAGATCAACGCGGGTCTGTTGACGTCCGAGGCCATCGAGGGCCCGGCGCAGTAGTACTTTCAGATTGCAGTTGGCTTATCCACAGGCCCGGCAGCGCGACTGCCGGGCCTGTGGTGTGTCATGGAGTCGTACGTTTCCTAGCCGGGGAGAGACGGTGGACAAGCCGAAGGTCGTTCTGGGGGTCAGTGGCGGCATCGCCGCGTACAAGGCCTGTGAGCTGCTCAGAAGGCTGACGGAGTCGGGCCATGACGTGCGTGTGGTCCCCACGGCCTCAGCGCTGCAATTCGTGGGCGCCGCCACCTGGTCCGCGCTCTCCGGCAACCCCGTCTCGACCGAGGTCTGGGACGACGTCCACGAGGTTCCGCACGTCCGCATAGGACAGCACGCCGACCTGGTCGTCGTGGCTCCGGCGACGGCCGACATGCTCGCCAAGGCGGCCCACGGTCTGGCCGACGACCTCCTGACGAACACGCTCCTCACCGCCCGCTGCCCGGTGGTCTTCGCCCCCGCCATGCACACCGAGATGTGGGAGCACCCGGCCACCCAGGAGAACGTGGCGACGTTGCGGCGCCGCGGCGCCGTGGTGATCGAGCCGGCGGTGGGCCGGCTGACCGGCGTCGACACCGGCAAGGGCCGCCTGCCCGATCCGGGCGAGATCTTCGAGGTCTGCCGCCGGGTGCTGGCCCGGGGCGTGAGCGAGCCGGACCTCAGGGGCCGTCATGTCGTCGTGACCGCCGGCGGCACCCGCGAGCCCCTCGACCCCGTCCGGTTCCTCGGCAACCGCTCTTCCGGCAAGCAGGGCTACGCCCTGGCTCGTACGGCCGCGGCCCGGGGTGCCCGGGTCACCCTGATCGCCGCGAACACGGGCCTGCCCGATCCGGCCGGAGTGGACGTCGTGCAGGTGGGCACCGCGGTCCAGCTGCGCGAGGCGGTGCTGAAGGCGGCAGCGGACGCGGATGCCGTGGTGATGGCCGCGGCGGTGGCGGACTTCCGCCCGGCGACCTACGCCTCGGGAAAGATCAAGAAGAAGGACGGCCAGGATCCGGAACCCATCGTCCTGGTCAGGAATCCGGACATTCTCGCGGAGGTCTCGGCCGACCGTGCCCGCCCGGGCCAGGTCATAGTCGGCTTCGCCGCCGAGACGGACGACGTACTGGCGAACGGCCGTACGAAACTGGAGCGCAAGGGCTGCGATCTGCTCGTGGTGAACGAGGTGGGGGAGCGCAAGACCTTCGGCTCCGAGGAGAACGAGGCGGTCGTGCTGGGTGCCGACGGCAGTGAGAATCCGGTGCCGTACGGGCCCAAGGAAGCGCTGGCCGAGACGGTGTGGGACCTTGTCGTACCTCGTCTGGCCTGAAGGTTTCATTCACCGCCCAGCACCCCCATACCTCGGACATTCATGCGTGGCGACCCTGGAAAAGAGCGTGCGCCATTGGGCAGAATGCCCGTGCCGCAGGTCACAGGGCTCCCGAGAGGCGAGACAGGTGGGCCGGTGGTCGAGCCCGACCGATAAACTGTTCTCGGACGACGCCGGGCGCAGCCCCCGTCCCGTCCGCCCATGATCAGCCAGCAGCCGCTGCAACCCCAGGGAGCGTTGTGTCCCGTCGCCTGTTCACCTCGGAGTCCGTGACCGAGGGTCACCCCGACAAGATCGCTGACCAGATCAGCGACACCATTCTCGACGCGCTCCTGCGCGAGGACCCGACATCCCGGGTCGCCGTGGAGACGCTGATCACCACCGGCCTGGTGCACGTGGCCGGCGAGGTCACGACCAAAACCTACGCCGACATCGCGACGCTGGTCCGCAACAAGATCCTCGAGATCGGCTACGACTCCTCGAAGAAGGGCTTCGACGGCGCGTCCTGCGGCGTTTCCGTGTCGATCGGCGCGCAGTCCCCGGACATCGCACAGGGTGTGGACACGGCGTACGAGTCCCGTGTCGAGGGCGACGACGACGAGCTGGACCGTCAGGGCGCCGGCGACCAGGGCCTGATGTTCGGCTACGCGACGGACGAGACCCCGACGCTGATGCCGCTGCCGATCTTCCTGGCGCACCGCCTGTCCAAGCGCCTGTCCGACGTCCGCAAGAACGGCACGATCCCCTACCTGCGCCCGGACGGCAAGACGCAGGTCACCATCGAGTACGACGGTGACAAGGCGGTCCGCCTCGACACGGTGGTCATCTCCTCGCAGCACGCGAGCGACATCGACCTGGAATCCCTCCTGGCCCCCGACATCCGCGAGTTCGTGGTGGAGCCGGAGCTGAAGGCGCTGCTGGACGACGGCATCAAGCTGGAGACCGAGGGCTACCGTCTGCTGGTCAACCCCACCGGCCGCTTCGAGATCGGCGGCCCGATGGGCGACGCGGGCCTCACCGGCCGCAAGATCATCATCGACACGTACGGCGGCATGGCCCGCCACGGCGGCGGCGCGTTCTCCGGCAAGGACCCGTCCAAGGTGGACCGTTCGGCGGCGTACGCGATGCGGTGGGTCGCCAAGAACGTCGTGGCGGCGGGCCTGGCCTCCCGCTGCGAGGTCCAGGTCGCGTACGCGATCGGCAAGGCCGAGCCGGTCGGCCTGTTCGTCGAGACCTTCGGCACGGCCAAGGTCGACGCCGAGAAGATCGAGAACGCGATCAACGAGGTCTTCGACCTCCGCCCGGCCGCGATCATCCGCGACCTCGACCTGCTGCGCCCGATCTACGCCCAGACGGCGGCGTACGGCCACTTCGGCCGCGAACTCCCCGACTTCACCTGGGAGCGCACGGACCGGGTGGAAGCACTGAAGAAGGCGGCGGGGCTGTAAGCCTCCTGCACTTGTGCCACGAGGCCCGGCACCCGAAGGGGTGCCGGGCCTCGGCGCGTTTTCCCGTTCCGTCGGGTGTATTCCTGGACCGTTTCATCAGCTCTGACACCTGGGCCCGGTGACGGGGGCGCGCCCTCGCGGCGGGTGTGATCCGGAGCCGGGATGATCCCGGGGCCGCGTCGTTGTCAGTGGCGTTTGGTAAGAATGCAAGCGTGAGCAGCGGAAACGAGCAGCAGCGGGCGGGCCGGGGAGATGCCGCGCCGCCCGAGCAGCTTGCGCTGATTCGCGAGGCCGTGCGGAAGGCCAAGTCGCCCAGGGCCAAGCCTCGGACGTGGCGGGGGGCCGAGCTGGCCAAGGAGCTGCCCGTCGCGCGGGTGTTGGTCGACAAGGGCGTTCTGCATCTGGACCGGTACTTCGACTACGCCGTGCCCGAGGAGCTCGATGAGGCGGCCCGGCCCGGGGTGCGGGTCCGTGTGCGGTTCGGGGCCGGTGGGCGCAATGTGCGTGAAGGGCGGCGTGAAGGGGGCGGGCTCATTGACGGGTTCCTCGTCGAGCGGGTGGCCGAATCCGACTACCCCGGGGCCCTGGCGGCCCTGGCGCAGGTCGTGTCGCCCGAGCCTGTCCTTTCGCCCGAGCTGCTGGGGCTCGCCCGGGCCGTAGCCGACCGGTACGCGGGGAGTGTCGCGGATGTGCTGCAGCTCGCCGTTCCGCCCCGGCACGCCCGGGCCGAGGCCATCGAGATGGGTGCGCCGCCTCCGCCGCCCGCCGCACCCGATCCCGGGTCCTGGCGGCGGTACGGACGGGGGGCGGAGTTCCTTCGGTCGCTGGCTTCCGGCGGGGCCCCGCGAGCCGTGTGGACCGCGCTGCCCGGCCCGCAGTGGGCGGAGGAGATCGCCCGCGCCGTGCAGGCCACGCTTGCCTCCGGCCGGGGGGCGCTGGTCGTCGTGCCCGCGGGGCGGCCCGCCGCGCGGGTCGATGCCGCGCTTCGGGGGCTGCTGGGTGAGGGGCAGCACGCGCTTCTGACCGCCGACGCCGGGCAGGAACGGCGCTACCGGGAGTGGCTTGCCGTACGGCGCGGGTCCGTGCGGGCCGCCGTCGGGACCCGGGCCGCGATGTTCGCGCCCGTGCACAATCTCGGGCTCGTCGTCATCTGGGACGACGGGGATGCCAGTCACAGCGACGACAACGCCCCCTTCCCGCATGTGCGTGAAGTCCTCGAGCTCCGGGCGTCGCGGGACAAGTGTGCGTTCCTGCTGGGGAGTTGGAGTTGCACCGTCGAGGCCGCCCAACTCGTCGAGAGCGGGTGGGCCGCACCCCTCGTCGCCGACCGTGAGCAGGTGCGCGCGGCTGCGCCCCTCGTACGGACTGTGGGGGACGGGGATCTCGCCCGCGACGAGGCGGCCAGGGCGGCGCGCCTGCCGACGCTCGCCTGGGAGATCGTGCGGGACGGGCTGCGGCACGGACCTGTGCTGGTGCAGGTGCCCCGGCGTGGTTATGTGCCCCGGATGGCCTGTGCGCAGTGCCGCGCACCCGCTCGGTGCCGGCACTGTGCCGGGCCCCTGGCCGCGCAGGAGACCGGGGAGCTGCGGTGCGGGTGGTGCGGGCGGGAGGAGACCGCCTGGCGCTGTCCGGAGTGCGGCGGATTTCGGCTGCGGGCCCAGGTCGTGGGGGCGCGGCGGACCGCCGAGGAGCTGGGGCGCGCGTTTCCCGCCGTTCCGGTGCGGACCTCGGGGCGCGAGCAGGTGCTGGACACGGTGCCGGGGACGCCCGCTCTGGTGGTCAGCACCCCCGGAGCCGAACCCGTCGCCGAGGGCGGGTACGCGGCGGCGCTGCTCCTCGACGGGTGGGCCATGCTCGGGCGTCCCGATCTGCGGGCGGGCGAGGACGCGCTGCGACGGTGGATCGACGCGGGTGCGCTCGTACGGCCGCAGTCGGAGGGAGGCACCGTCGTGGTCGTGGCCGAACCGACCCTGCGGCCCGTGCAGGCGCTCGTCCGCTGGGATCCCGTCGGACACGCGACCCGGGAGCTGGCGGAGCGAGCCGAGCTGGGGTTTCCGCCGGTGTCCCGGATGGCCGCCGTGTCGGGGACGGCCGAGGCCCTGGCAGGGTTCCTCGGCGGAGCCGAACTGCCGCCGGACGCCGAGGTGTTGGGACCCGTGCCACTGCCGGCCGCTGAGGCGGGGCGACAACGGCGGGCCGGAGGACCGCCACCGGGGGAGGAGTGGGAGCGGGCGCTCATCCGGGTGCCGCCCGGGAGCGGGGCCGCGCTGGCCGCCGCGTTGAAGACCGCGCAGGCGGCCCGGACCGCGCGGGGGGGAAACGACGCGGTGCGGATCCGGATTGATCCGCCGGACATCGGGTGAGGGGCTGATGCGGGGTGACGGGGATCGGTCCGCCGGGGACCGTACCCCTCCGCACGGCCGCACGCCCCCACGGCGGTGTGCGGCGCAGTCGTGCGGCTGCCTCCCGGTGGCCGGGAGGCAGACAGAAGGGGTGCTCAGCCGTTGCGCGGGCCCGGGAAGGCCGTCGGCCTCGCCTCGTCGCGGAGGGTGGGGCTGCCTGCCGTCGGCTGTGTGGGCATCGAGCGGGCCGCGGGGACCGTGGGGATGCCCGAGCCCACGTTGAGCGTGCGGCTGCCGGACGGCTCCGGCGTGCGCTCGGTCTCGGCGGGCGCCTGGGCGGTGGCGCGGCGGGCGCCGTAACGACGGTGGACCGCCTGCTTGGTGACTCCGAGTGCGGAGCCCACGGCGTCCCACGAGAAGCCGAGCGAACGGTCGAAGTCCACGGCCGCCGTGACCAGGGTCTCGACGCTGTCCCGCAACTCCTGGGCGAGACGGACGGTCGGAGCGGGGGCGCGTCCGTAGACGACGAAGCCCGTGGAGGGGCCGGAGCGGCGCGGACGGTAGACGTTGCCCAACTGGGCGGTGAGGGTGCGCAGCGCGTCCACCTGCCGGCGGACCCGCTCGATGTCCCGCACCAGCAAGTGCAGGCTGGCCCGGGCCTGGGCGTCGTGGGTTGCGTGGTCGGCCATGAACAAGCCTCTCGAACCGGCGTGAAAAGGGTCGGGCCGCGATGGCGGCCCGTTGTGGTCAACTCTTTCTTGACCAACGCGTTTTTGGGTCTGTGGTCACGGTGCGGGGGCGTAAGGACATATGCGTACGCCCCCGAGGGGTGGTTCGCGCATGCGTACGCCCCTGGGCGGTGCTGCGCGGCGCGTGAAGCGCGCGCCATGGGTCATGGCGGCCCTCGCGCTCCCGGCGCCGGGGCCCCATAGACTGGTGCGCTGCCCACACGCCTCGGCACAGCCGAAAGTGTGTGGGTCCGTCAGAACTCCCGCCCGAGAGGCCGTCACTCACCCATGAGGCTTGTCTTCGCAGGTACCCCCGAGGTCGCCGTTCCCGCGCTGGACGCCCTGCTCGCGTCCGGGCGGCACGAGGTGGCCGCCGTCGTCACGCGGCCCGACGCGCCGGCGGGGCGCGGGCGCAGGCTCGTCGCCAGTCCCGTGGCCGAGCGGGCGGAGGAGGCCGGGATCGAGGTCCTCAAGCCCAACAGGCCCCGGGACGAGGACTTCCTCGCGAGGCTGCGGGAGATCGCGCCCGACTGCTGCCCCGTCGTCGCCTACGGTGCGCTCCTGCCGCGCGTCGCCCTCGACATCCCCGCCCACGGCTGGGTCAACCTGCACTTCTCCCTGCTCCCCGCCTGGCGCGGCGCCGCCCCCGTGCAGCACTCCCTCCTGGCGGGCGACGAGATCACCGGCGCCTCCACCTTCCTCATCGAGGAAGGGCTCGACTCCGGGCCCGTCTACGGCACGGTCACCGAGCGGATCCGGCCCACCGACACCAGCGGCGACCTGCTCACCCGACTCGCCTTCGCCGGTGCTGGGCTGCTCGCCGCCACCATGGACGGCATCCAGGACGGCACCCTCAAGGCCGTGCCGCAGCCCGCCGAGGGCGTCACGCTCGCACCGAAGATCACCGTCGAGGACGCGCACGTCGACTGGTCCGCGCCCGCGCTGCGTGCCGACCGCGTGGTGCGCGCCTGCACGCCGGCGCCCGGCGCCTGGACCACCTTCCGTGGCGAGCGGCTCAAGCTGATCCAGGTCACGCCCCTGCCCGAGCGGACGGATCTCGCCCCCGGGCACCTCTCCGTCGGTAAGAACAACGTGTACGCCGGGACCGGTTCTTACGCCGTCGAGCTGGTGTGGGTGCAGCCCCAGGGCAAGAAGCCGATGCGGGCCGCGGACTGGGCGCGCGGGGTGCGCATCGGCGCCGGGGAGACCCTCGGCAGCTGACCTCTCACCGGACACGGCCGAAGCCGCCGGGCCGCCGCTCAGGCCGGTCCCCGCCCCGGCGGCGACGACCCTTCCGGCCCCCCGCCACCCCGCCACCCCGCCACCCCGCCGACGTACGCTGGGAGGCGCACGTCATCCCACACCCGGAGCACCTTTTTCGTGAGCGACCAGCCTCGTCGTCCCCGCAAGCCCGGCAAGCCCTACCGCCGGCCCCAGAAGGACCCCGTCCGCATCCTCGCCTTCGACGCGTTGCGGGCCGTCGACGAGCGGGACGCGTACGCGAACCTCGTGCTCCCTCCGCTGCTGCGCAAGGCACGCGAGAAGGGCGACTTCGACGGGCGGGACGCGGCGCTCGCCACCGAGCTGGTGTACGGCACGCTGCGCCGCCAGGGGACGTACGACGCGATCCTCGCCGCCTGTGTCGACCGGCCGCTGCGTGACGTCGATCCGCCCGTGCTCGATGTGCTCAGCCTCGGCGTCCACCAGTTGCTGGGGACGCGGATCCCCACCCATGCCGCCGTGTCCGCCACCGTCGAGCTCGCCCGCGTCGTGCTCGGCGACGGGCGGGCCAAGTTCGTCAACGCCGTGCTGCGCAAGGTTGCCCAGGACGACCTCGACGGCTGGCTGGAGCGGGTCGCGCCGCCGTACGACGAGGACCCCGAGGACCACCTGTCCGTCGTGCACTCGCACCCGCGCTGGGTCGTGTCCGCCCTGTGGGACTCCCTCGGCGGCGGCCGCGCCGGGATCGAGGACCTTCTCGAAGCGGACAACGAGCGGCCCGAGGTCACGCTCGTCGCCCGTCCCGGCCGCGCCACCACCGAGGAGCTCCTCCGGGAGGAGGCGGCGGTGCCGGGGCGCTGGTCGCCGTACGCCGTCCGACTCGCCGAGGGTGGCGAGCCCGGTGCCGTGGAGGCCGTACGGGAAGGCCGTGCGGGCGTACAGGACGAGGGCAGCCAGCTGGTCGCCCTCGCCCTGGCGGGCGCGCCCCTGGACGGGCCCGACGAGCGGTGGCTGGACGGGTGTGCGGGGCCCGGCGGCAAGGCCGCCCTGCTCGCCGCCCTGGCCGCCGAGCGAGGGGCCGTGCTGATCGCCTCCGAGAAGCAGCCGCACCGGGCCGGCCTCGTGGCGAAGGCGCTCGCCGGGAACCCCGGGCCGTACCAGGTCATCGCCGGCGACGGGACCCGGCCGCCGTGGCGGCCCGGGACCTTCGACCGGGTCCTGATGGACGTGCCCTGTACGGGACTCGGTGCGCTGCGCCGCCGTCCCGAGGCCCGCTGGCGGCGCCGTCCCGAGGACCTCGACGGGTTCGCGCCCCTGCAGCGCGCCCTGCTGCGGACGGCCCTGGAGTCCGTACGGGTCGGAGGCGTCGTCGGCTACGCCACCTGTTCGCCCCACCTCGCCGAGACCCGTGCCGTGGTCGACGACGTGCTCAAGCACGACCGGGAGGCCGAACTCATCGACGCCAGGCCGCTGCTGCCCGGAGTACCGGCCCTCGGCGACGGCCCCGACGTCCAGCTCTGGCCGCATCTGCACGGCACGGACGCGATGTACCTGGCGATCGTCCGCCGCACGGGCTGAACCCGCACGGGTCCGCCGACCCGCGCGCCGTGTCCGGTTCGCCCTGTGAGCGGAAGGCCCGAGGGCGGACCGAGGACAACAACCGGCGCCGGGCATGGCAGGCTTGGTCCATGGCCGTGCAGATCAACCCCAGCATCCTGTCCGCCGACTTCGCCCGCCTCGCCGAGGAGGCGAAGGCTGTGGAGGGCGCCGACTGGCTTCACGTCGACGTCATGGACAACCACTTCGTCCCGAACCTGACGCTCGGCGTGCCGATCGTAGAGTCCCTGGTCCGGGCGACGGACACCCCGCTGGACTGCCATCTGATGATCGAGGACGCCGATCGGTGGGCACCTCAGTACGTCGAGGCGGGCGCCAGTTCCGTCACCTTCCACGCCGAGGCGGCCGGCGCGCCCGTGCGGCTCGCGCGTGAGATCCGGGCCAAGGGTGCACGGGCCTCCATGGCCCTCAAGCCGGCGACGCCCATCGAGCCGTACGAGGACCTGCTGCCCGAACTGGACATGCTGTTGATCATGACGGTCGAGCCCGGGTTCGGTGGCCAGGCGTTCCTGGACATCATGCTTCCGAAGATCCGTCGCACCCGTGAGCTGATCAGCAAGCACGGTCTCGAGCTCTGGCTGCAGGTCGACGGCGGTGTCTCGGCCTCCACGATCGAGCGGTGCGCGGAGGCGGGAGCGGACGTTTTCGTGGCCGGATCCGCGGTGTACGGGGCGGCCGACCCGTCCGCGGCGGTACGTGCATTGCGCACCCAGGCGGAGCGGGCGACCGCCCGTGCGTCATGGGCCTGCGACGACTGACCAAACAGAACCTGAACGCCGCCCGTCCCGGCTGATCAAGCGCGCCGGATCTGCAAGGATGAACGGCGAATGCAGAGTGTGAACAGCAGTGAGGAGATGGCCGTGTCGGGTATGTCGGCGGGCCGGTCAGCCATGCGGATGGGACCCGCTGAGCTGGTGCAGGCGGCGGCCATGGCCCGTCGCTTCTATCTAGAGGGCAAGTCCAAGATCCAGATCGCTGAGGAGTTCGGCGTCAGCCGCTTCAAGGTGGCCCGGGTCCTGGAGACCGCCCTCGAACGGGATCTCGTACGGATCGAGATCCGTGTGCCGGCCGAGCTGGACGCCGAGCGCTCCGACGCGCTGCGCGCCCGCTACGGCCTCAGGCACGCTGTCGTGGTCGAGTCCCCGGCCGATGCCGAGGAGTCGCCGGACCCGGAGAACCTCGGTGAGGTGGCCGCCGATCTGCTCGGCGAACTGGTGAACGAGGGGGATGTCCTGGGGCTGGCCTGGGGCCGGTCCACCATTCACATGGCGGCCGCCCTGGACCGGCTGCCGCCGTGCACGGTGGTGCAGCTGACGGGCGTGTACGACGCCGGGACCGCCGAGCGCGGCTCGGTGGAGGCCGTTCGTCGTGCCGCGCAGGTGTCGGGCGGGGACGCACACCCCATCTACGCGCCGATGCTGCTGCCGGACGCCGCGACCGCGGCGGCACTGCGCAACCAGACGGGGATCGCCCGCGCCTTCGAGTACTTCGACAAGGTCACGGTCGCCTGCGTCTCCATCGGCTCCTGGGAGCCGGGCATCTCGACGGTGCACGACATGCTCAGCGACGAGGAGCGGGCGCACTACGCCTCGCTCGGAGTCGCCGCCGAGATGTCCGCGCACCTCTTCGACGCCGAGGGCCGCCGGGTCGGACGGGACCTGGGGGAACGATGCATCACCGTCAAGGCGGACCAGTTGCGTCGTATCCCCGAGGTCGTCGCGATCGCGGGCGGGCAGCGGAAGGCGGCCGCGATCGACGCGGTGCTGCGGTCCGGGCTCGTCACCAGCCTGGTGACGGACACGTCGGCTGCGGACTACCTGATGACGGCGGGACCGGCGCCCAAGCCGGCCCTGAACCGCGCGGACCCGGACGGGCCCTGACAGCCGGGCGCGCGGGGGTGGCGGTGGCAGCATCGACCGCATGCTGACACGGTCCGTCCCTCGCGTGCTCGCGGGGCTCTTCCTCTGTCTGTCGGTCCTGCTCACCGGGTGTTCCCCGACCCACACCGGCGCGTCGGCCCCGGCCCCGTCGTGGGCCGGGCACATGGCCGTCGTCGAGGTGTCCCGGCTCCCTGCCGAGGCCCGGGGGACCCTCGCCCTCATCGACAAGGGCGGCCCTTTTCCGTACGCCAAGGACGGCGTCGTCTTCGGCAACTTCGAGGGTCTGCTGCCCCGGCATCCGCGCGGCTACTACCACGAGTACACGGTGCGGACGCCGGGCTCGCGGGACCGCGGGGCCCGGCGCATTGTCACCGGGCAGGGCGGCGAGATCTACTACACCGATGATCACTACACATCATTCAGGGCGGTGCTGAGATGACCGACGACCTGGCGGGCCCGCTGGTGGTCACGCTGGACCTCCACGGTGTCGCCGACAAGGCCGCGTTCATGGAGCGGATCGTGCGCGCCCTGGACCTGCCGCACTGGTTCGGCCGCAACTGGGACGCGCTCGCCGACTCGCTCACCGATCTGTCGGTCTGGCCCGAGGCCGCCGCGGGCAGGGGACTGCTGATCCTCGTCACCGGCTGGCGCGGCTATGCGACGGCGCGGCCCGAGGAGTGGGAGATCGCCGAGGAGGTGTTCACCTCGTCGGTGGACCGCGCGGGGGATCTCTCCATCGCGCTGGCACTTGGAGGATCCTCCTAAGCCCCCCTTGACCTGCCTGGATGATCTGTCCAGGGACCGCATACCCCCCGACATGGGACAATGAAGTACGTGCTCTTCCCCCTGGCTGACCTGTCCGGGGGCCGCCTCTGATCGACTGGGATGTGCAGCACGTGCGTTTCCTCAATGACCTCCAGCCTGCGTACGACCTGACCTACGACGACGTGTTCATGGTGCCGAGCCGCTCCGCGGTCGGCTCCCGCCAGGGTGTGGACCTCGCCTCCCCGGACGGCACGGGCACCACCATCCCGCTGGTGGTCGCCAACATGACCGCGATCGCCGGTCGCCGCATGGCGGAGACGGTGGCCCGCCGCGGCGGCCTGGTCGTCATACCGCAGGACATCCCGATCGACGTGGTCACCGAGGTCATCTCCTGGGTCAAGAGCCGCCACCTGGTGCTCGACACCCCGATCGTGCTGGCCCCGCACCAGACGGTCGCCGACGCCCTCGCGCTGCTGCCGAAGCGTGCGCACAACGCCGGTGTGGTCGTCGACGCCGAGCACCGGCCGATCGGCGTGGTCACCGATGCCGACCTCTCCGGCGTGGACCGCTTCACACAGCTCGAAGTGGTCATGTCGAAGGACCTGCTGCTGCTCGACGCCGACATCGATCCGCGCGAGGCCTTCCACACGCTCGACGCAGCCAACCGCCGCTACGCGCCCGCCGTCGACAAGGACGGCAGGCTCGCGGGCATCCTCACCCGCAAGGGCGCCCTGCGCGCCACGCTGTACAGGCCGGCCACCGACGCGAACGGCAAGCTGCGCATCGCCGCCGCCGTCGGCATCAACGGCGACGCGGTCGGCAGGGCCAAGCAGCTGCTGGACGCGGGCGTCGACACGCTCGTCATCGACACCGCGCACGGCCACCAGGAGTCGATGATCAACACCATCAGGGCCGTACGGGCGCTGGACCCGCAGGTGCCGATCGTGGCGGGCAACGTCGTCGCCGCCGAGGGTGTGCGCGACCTGATCGAGGCGGGCGCGGACATCGTCAAGGTCGGCGTGGGCCCCGGCGCCATGTGCACCACGCGCATGATGACGGGCGTCGGCCGTCCGCAGTTCTCGGCCGTCCTCGAGTGCGCCGCCGAGGCGAAGAAGTACGGCAAGCACGTATGGGCCGACGGCGGCGTCCGCCACCCGCGCGACGTGGCGATGGCGCTGGCCGCCGGCGCGTCCAACGTGATGATCGGCTCCTGGTTCGCAGGCACGTACGAGTCCCCGGGTGACCTGCAGCAGGACGCGGGCGGCCGCCTCTACAAGGAGTCGTTCGGCATGGCGTCGGCTCGCGCGGTCCGCAACCGTACGTCGGAGGAGTCGGTGTACGACCGCGCTCGCAAGGCCCTGTTCGAGGAGGGCATCTCGACCTCCCGTATGTTCCTCGACCCGGCCCGCCCCGGCGTCGAGGACCTCATCGACTCGATCATCGCGGGTGTCCGTTCGTCGTGCACGTACGCGGGTGCCGCCTCCCTGGAGGAGTTCGCCGAGCGGGCCGTCGTGGGCATCCAGAGCGCGGCGGGCTACGCGGAGGGCAAGCCCCTGCACGCCAGCTGGAGCTGACGGGCCCCTCCGCCGTCGTACGGCCCCTGTTGTCCCGAAGGCCGGGCCGACAGGGGCCGTTGTCGTGCGCGGCCGCGCGTCTTCGGCCTTCTCCCTACGGCGGGCGCAAACATCGAAAGGGCTTGCGCAACGAACATGCACGAGTCTCCGATGAACGCAATGATCTTGCGGAGATGCGCAAGGTTGCTGCATTACGCCCGGGAAGGGCGGACTCGTAGGGTCATGCGCTGTACGTGGCGTGGTGAGGACCCCGCTCGGTGGTCCCCGCCTTCGGGGTGCCGCCGGTCCCGCCTGCCCCCTTGACCGGCAGCGATAAGGAGCCGACGCGTGCTCGACCAAGGCACACCCCCGCAGTCCCGCAGTCATCCAGCCCCCGCCACCCCCGGCTTCGGCGCGCGTCTGATGCGCCGCAAGCCCGTGGAACGACTGGTCGCCGAGGGCGGCCAGGGCGAGGGAGGGACGCTGCGGCGCTCCCTCGGGCTGTGGCAGCTGACGATGATCAGCATCGGTGCCACGCTGGGCACCGGCATCTTCGTGGTCCTCGGCGAGGCCGTCCCCAAGGCCGGTCCGGCCGTCACCCTCTCCTTCGTGATCGCCGGTCTCACCGCGCTCTTCTCCGCCCTCTCGTACGCCGAGCTGGCGGGCACGATCCCCGTCGCCGGGTCCTCGTACTCGTATGCGTACGCAACGATGGGCGAGCTGATCGCCTGGGTCTGCGGCTGGTGTCTGGTCCTGGAGTACGGCGTCTCCGTCGCCGCCGTCGCGGTCGGCTGGGGTCAGTACCTCAACGAGCTGCTGGACGGGACCATCGGTGTCACCATCCCGGCCGCGCTGTCCGCGCCGCCCGGTGACGGCGGCATCTTCAACCTGCCCGCGCTGATCGTCGTGCTGCTGGCCATGGCGTTCCTGCTCGGTGGCGCCAGGGAGTCCGCGCGCGCCAACACGATCATGGTCGTGGTGAAGATCGCCGCGTTGCTGCTGTTCTGCCTGATCGGCATCCAGGGCTTCCGCTCGGGCAACTACGCCGACTTCATGCCGCTCGGCATGGCGGGCGTCAGCGCAGCCGGGGCCACGCTCTTCTTCTCGTACATCGGCTTCGACGCCGCCTCCACGGCCGGCGAGGAGGCGAAGAACGCGCAGCGCGACCTGCCCCGCGCGATCATGCTGTCACTGGTCATCGTCACGGCCCTGTACGTCGTCGTCGCGGCCGTCGCCGTGGGCGCCAAGCCCTGGCAGCGGTTCAACGACTCGGAGGCAGCCCTCGCCCAGATCATGAAGGACGTCACCGGACAGACCTTCTGGGGCACGCTGCTCGCGGCCTGTGCGGTCATCGCCATCGCCAGCGTCGTGCTGACCGTGCTCTACGGCCAGACCCGCATCCTCTTCGCGATGTCCCGGGACGGACTCGTGCCCAAGGTGTTCTCGCGGGTCCACCCGAAGACCGGCACGCCCCGCGCCAACACCCTGATCGTGTCCGTCTTCTGCGGTGTCCTCGCCGCCGCGATCCCGCTCGGCCAGCTCGCCGACGCCACCAGCATCGGCACGCTGTTCGCCTTCGCGCTGGTCAACATCGCGGTGGTGGTGCTGCGCCGGACGCGTCCGCACATGCCCCGCACCTTCCGGGTGCCGCTGTCGCCGG
Organism: Streptomyces sp. NPDC001634; assembly: GCF_040298185.1. Classification (NCBI taxonomy): domain Bacteria; kingdom Bacillati; phylum Actinomycetota; class Actinomycetes; order Kitasatosporales; family Streptomycetaceae; genus Streptomyces; species Streptomyces sp. NPDC001634. Next base: position 104,516 of record NZ_JBEOZU010000004.1, read on the forward strand.
TGCTGCCCGCGCTCGGCTTCGGCTTCTGCGTGTGGATGATGGGCAGCCTCTCGGCCGTCACCTGGGCGGTGTTCGGAGTCTGGATGGCGGTCGGGCTCGTGTTCTACTTCGTGTATGGCCACCGGCGTTCCCGGCTGGCCGCAGCGGACTCCGCCGTCCCCGCAGTCACCGCAGAGAAGTGAACCACCCGCCTTGCTGAACGATCTCGACGAACGCATCGTGCACGCCCTCGCCGAGGACGCCCGCCGCTCCTACGCGGACATCGGGCAACTGGTCGGCCTGTCCGCGCCCGCCGTGAAGCGGCGCGTGGACCGGCTGCGCGCGACCGGCGCCATCACCGGGTTCACGGTCCGGGTGGACCCGGCGGCACTCGGCTGGGAGACCGAGGGGTTCGTCGAGATCTACTGCCGGCGCAACACCTCGCCGGAGACCATCCAGCGGGGCCTGGAGCGCTATCAGGAGGTCGTGGCCGCCTCCACGGTCACCGGTGAGGCGGACGCGATCGTCCAGGTCTTCGCCTCCGACATGCGTCACTTCGAGCGTGTGCTGGAGCGGATCGCCGGGGAGCCCTTCGTGGAGCGCACCAAGTCGGTACTCGTCCTCTCGCCGCTGCTGCGCCGCTTCTCGTCGGGGTCGCCGACCTGACGCGGCCGCACTGTCAGTGGCACCCAGTACGGTCCCGGTCATGGCAGCCAGAATCGATCTGACCCTCGACTGCGCGGACGCCCAACTCCTCGCCGCGTTCTGGAAGACGGCCCTCGGCTATGTCGACGAGCCGCCGCCACCGCCCTTCGCCACGCGCGAGGAGTGGCTGGCGCAGTTCGACCTGCCGGAGGACGAGTCCGAGGACGACGGCGCGTGGCTGTGCGATCCCGACGGCGTCGGCCCGCGCCTGTCGATCCTCAAGGTCCCCGAGCCGAAAACCGCGAAGAACCGGCTCCACATCGACGTCCGTGTGCCCGGACACGGCAGCCCGGAGGAGCGCTGGGCGCGGATCAGGGCGGAGGCCGGGCGTCTGGTTCAGGCGGGCGGGCGGATCCTCGCGGAGGCCGACGGCCATCACATGGTGATGGCCGACCCCGAGGGCAACGAGTTCTGCGTAGCCGCCGCCTCCGTGTGACGGGGGCCCTGCGTCACTCGGCCGTCTTGCGCGCCAGCGCGTTGTTCCCGATCGAGTTGTACACGCTGAAGCTCACGGCGTCGGAGCGGTAGCGGTCGTCCGACCACTCCACCGGGCGCCCTTCGCGGGTGGTGGTGACACGGCGGACCCGCAGCAGCGGGCTGGTGCGGCGGACGCCGAGCAGGTCGGCGTCCTGGGCGCCCGCCGCGACCGCGTCGATGATGTGCTCGCCGTAGGCGAAGACCAGGCCCGTGTCGTCGTACAGCCGTTGGGTGACGGACGGGCAGTCGGGCTCGATCGCCTCGACGGCGGGGGAGATCCAGTCCGCGTACACGGTCCGTTCCAGCAGGACCGGCTCGCCGTCGAGGCCGCGGACGCGCAGGACGTGCAACACGGGTGTCCCCTCGGGCAGATGGAGGCGCACGGCGTCCTCCTTGGTGGCCGGGAGGTACTCCTGCGTCACCACGTGCCCCGTGGCCTCGCGCCCCATCGCCCGCGCCCACTGGGCGAAGCTGCGCAGCTCCGCAAAGCTCTGGCTGCGGCGGCTGGCCAGGACCACCCGGCGGGCGCCCTGCCGCGATCCGATGAGCCCCTCGGCCATGAGGGCCGCGACGGCCTGGCGGACCGTGCCGCGGGAGACACCGTAGTGCGCCGCGAGTTCCGTCTCGGCGGGCAGCAGGCTGCCGACTGTGTACTCCTCGCGGTCGATCGCCCGCCGCAGTTCGTCGGCGATCTCCTCGTGTCGCGCCGTCATGCTTCCCCTCTGGCTTCGTTGCTGTGCACAGCGTGAGCAGCCTAATCGAGACCTGAGTGTGATCTGTAACGGTCTGGATTGTGCACACAACCAGGGCTCAAAGTTTCGCCGAGGTTTACAGACAGGACACCCGCAGCGGGCGTACTGTGACGCAACTTGTTCAGACAAGTTCTCCGCACCAACCCAACCCTCGTGCGTCCCCTGGAGCAGCCGTGCCCGTGTCCCTGCCGAGAACGTCCGTACTCAGCGGTTCCCTCGCCGTCGTCGCCGCGCTCGCCCTGAGCGCCTGCGGCGCCGCTCCCGACAACGCGTCCACCACCGCCAACGGCAAGAGCGCCGCCACTGCCACGTCCGCCGCCGACTTCGGTGGCATGGACGCCCTGGTCAAGGCGGCCAAGAAGGAGGGCACGCTGCACGCGATCGCCCTGCCCCGCGACTGGGCCAACTACGGCGCCCTGATCGACGGCTTCCAGAAGAAGTACGGCATCAAGATCGAGGTCGAGAACCCGGACGGCTCCAGCCAGGACGAGATCAACGCCGTCACCTCCCGCAAGGGCCAGGACCGCGCGCCCGACGTCCTCGACCTCGGCAGCTCCTTCGCGCTCAGCGCCGCCCAGCAGGGGCTGCTCGCGCCCTACAAGGTGACGGCGTACGCGGACATCCCCGCTGCGCAGAAGGACCCGCAGGCCCGCTGGTACAACGACTACGGCGGCTACGTCTCCATCGGCTGCGACGCCAAGCGGGTCAAGCAGTGCCCGACCACCTTCAAGGACCTCCTCAAGCCGCAGTACAAGGGTCAGGTCGCGCTCAACGGCAACCCCACCAAGTCCGGTTCGGCCTTCGGCGGCGTGTACGCGGCGGCCCTCGCGAACGGCGGCTCCTTCGACGACATCCAGCCCGGCCTCGACTTCTTCGCCAAGCTGAAGAAGAACGGCAACTACACGCCGGTCGAGTCGACCCCGGCCACCGTCGAGAAGGGCGAGACGCCCATCAGCATCGACTGGGACTACCTCAACGCCGGATACGCCGACGAGTTCAAGTCCAAGGGCCTGGACTGGACGGTCGCCGTGCCGACCGACGGCGTGTACGCCCAGTTCTACTCGCAGGCCATCAACAAGGACGCCCCGCACCCGGCGGCCGCCCGCCTGTGGCAGGAGTACCTGTACAGCGCCGAGGGCCAGAACCTCTGGCTCAAGGGATACGCCCGCCCGGCCCTGACGGCCGCACTGGAGAAGGCCGGCACGCTCGACAAGACCGCGGCGGCCAAGCTGCCCAAGGTCTCCGGCACCCCCACCTTCCCGACCGAGGCCCAGCAGAGCAAGGCCAAGACGGTCATCGCGCAGGGCTGGGGGAAGGCCGTCTCCGGATGACCGCCGTCCTCACCGAGGCCGAGCCGGCGACCGCCGCTGCACCGCAGCAGCGGCGGCGCCGCGCTTCCGGCGCGCTAGCCGTCGTCCCGCTGCTCGCGTTCACGGCGATCGCCTTCGGGATCCCTGCCCTCGCCATGCTGAACGGCGCCTTCACCGTCAAGGACCAGACCACGGGCGCCACGTCGTACGGCACGGCCAACCTGACCGCCTCGCTGCACGGCGCCTATCTCACCGCGCTGATCGGCAGCGTCAAGCTGTCCGCCGTCTCCGCCGTCGTCGGCACCGTGCTCGGACTGCTGCTCGCCCAGGCCGTCGTGACCTCCCGCTTCCGCGCCCTGCGCGAGGCCGTGCTCACCGCGTCCGGGGTCCTCGCCAACTTCGGCGGCGTCCCTCTGGCGTTCGCCTTCGTCGCCACGCTCGGCAACTCCGGAGTGGTGACCAGGCACCTGGGGCTCACCGACAAGGGCTGGAGCCTCTACAGCTTCTGGGGTCTGGTGATCGTCTACCTGTACTTCCTGATCCCGCTGATGGTCCTCACCATCACCCCCGCCCTGGACGGGCTGCGCACCCAGTGGCGCGAGGCCGCGCAGAACAACGGCGCCACCTCCGTCCAGTACTGGCTGCATGTGGCCCTGCCCGTGCTGCTGCCCTCCCTGCTCGGCGGTCTCGTGCTGCTCTTCGGCAGCGCCTTCGCGGCATACGCCACCGCCGCGGCCATGGTGGGCAGCGCGGTGCCGCTGGTCACCCTGCAGATCGCCGACGCCATCTCCGGCAATGTGCTGGTCGGCCAGGAGAACGTGGCGCTCGCCCTCAGCCTCGACATGGTCCTGGTCGCGGGCCTGGTCATGGCCGTGTACCTGCCCCTGCAACGACGGAGTGCGCGATGGCTCGCCTGAACTTGTGGCGCTGGGCCGTCCTGGCCGGCGCCGGGCTGTACTTCCTGGTCCCGCTCGCCGCCTCCGTGATCTTCACGGTGGATGTGCCGGGCCAGGGCGTCAACTTCGACGCGTACAGCCAGATCGTCTCGACCGACGGCTTCACCTCGAGCCTGCTGCTCTCGCTGGAGCTGGCCGCCGCGACCATCGCCCTGGTCCTTGTGCTGATGGTGCCCGCCATGGTGGCGCTGAGGCTCGGCGCCCCCCGGCTGCGGCCGGTCGTCGAGGTGGTCTGCTCGCTGCCGCTCGTCGTGCCGCCGATCGCGTTCGTCGCGGGGATTGCGACCGTGCTCAAGTGGGGCCCCGAGTACCTCTCCCGCACGCCGCTCTTCCAGACGTTCGTGGCGATCCAGAACCCGGACTTCCCGTTCGTGCTCGTCCTGGCATACGTCGTGATGGCGCTTCCGTTCGTGCACCGGGCCCTGGACGCAGGTCTGCGGGCCATGGACGTGCGCACCCTCGTCGAGGCGGCACGCAGCTGCGGGGCGACGTGGCCGCAGGCCCTCGTCCAGGCGGTGCTGCCCAATCTGCGCGGTGCCCTGCTGAACGCCTCCTTCCTCACACTGGCGCTGGTCCTCGGTGAGTTCACCGTCGCCCAGCTGCTGGGCTTCACACCCTTCGCCGTGTGGATCTACAGCGTCGGCGGCTCGCAGGCCCAACTGTCCGTCGCCGTGTCCGTGCTCAGCCTGCTCGTCACCTGGGCCCTGCTCCTCTCGCTCGCCGTTTTCGGCGGGCGCTCCCGTACCGCCGCCAAGGGATGAACCACATGACGCTCGACAAGGCCGCCCCCCGCGAGGCCGCCCCTCGCGACAAGGCCGCCCCTCGCGACAAGGCCGCAACGGTCGAATTCCACGGGCTGCGCCGGGAGTTCGGCCCGACCGTCGCCCTGGACGGACTCGACCTGACCGTGCGGCCCGGCGAACTCCTCGCCCTGCTCGGCCCGTCCGGCTGCGGCAAGACCACCGCGCTGCGCATGCTCGCCGGGTTCGAGCACCCGGACTCCGGTCAGGTGCTCGTCGACGGCGAGGACGTCACCCGGGTGCCGGCCCACCGCCGTGACGCCGGGATGGTCTTCCAGTCGTACAGCCTCTTTCCGCACCTGACCGCCCTCGACAACGTGGCCTTCGGGCTTCGTATGCGCAAGGTGCGCCCGGCCGAACGGCGCGCCCGCGCCGCCGAACTGCTCGACCTGGTCGGCCTCGGCGACAAGGGCGAGCGCTTTCCGCACCAGCTCTCCGGCGGCCAGCAGCAGCGCGTCGCCCTGGCCCGCGCTCTCGCCCTGCGCCCGCGCGTGCTGCTCCTCGACGAGCCGCTCTCCGCGCTCGACGCCAAGGTGCGGCTCACCCTGCGCGAGGAGATCCGCCGTCTCCAGCAGGAACTCGGCATCACGACCCTGTTCGTCACGCACGACCAGGAGGAGGCCCTGTCGATGGCCGACCGGGTCGCAGTCATGCGCGCCGGGAAGCTCGAACAGTGCGCCGCTCCCGCCGAGCTGTACGGCCGCCCGGCCACCGCATTCGTCGCCGAGTTCGTCGGCACGATGAGCCGGATCCCGGGGCGGCTCTCCTCGGACGTGGTCGAGGTGCTCGGGCAGCGGCTGCCGATCGACGGGGATGCGCCCGCCGTGACCGAGGTGGACGTGCTGGTGCGGCCCGAGTCGGTCCGGGTGACCCCGGACGGGACGGGGGACGCGCACGTGATCGCCACCGCGTTCCTCGGCGCCGTGATCCGGCTGACCGTACGCCTCGCCGACGCAACCGAGGTGAAGGCCGACCTGCCGGCGCACGAGGCCGCCGCCCTGACCGCCGGAGCCACCGTGCGCGTGTCGCTGCCGGAGCGACCGGTGCTCATCGCCGAGCGCGCCGCTCACTGAGCCTTGGCCCCCACCCATGAAAGCCCTTGCCCCCCACGTATGAAAGAGACAACCGTGACCCGACTCCCGCTCCAGGCCGTTCTGTTCGACATGGACGGCACGCTCGTCGACACCGAGCGGCTGTGGTGGGAGGCGGTGGAGCAGGTCGCAGCCGGACTCGGGCGGCCGCTGGGCGAGGACGACCAGCCGGAGGTGCTCGGCCGTCCCGTCGAGCACACGGCCGACTGGCTGGCCGGGCTCACCGGTGCCGTGGCCGCGGACCTCGCCGCCGAACTGCACCGTGAGTTCGCGGACCGCGTGCGCGGCGGCATCGTGCCCCGCCCCGGCGCCCTCGACCTGCTCGACGCCCTCGCCCGTGACAGCATCCCGACCGCCCTCGTGACCGCCTCGCCCAGGGCCGTCGCCGACACCGTCCTCGAAGCACTGGGCGCCGGGCGCTTCGCGGTCTCCGTCACCGCGGACGACACCGAGCGCACCAAGCCCGCGCCCGACCCCTACCTTGCCGCGTGCCGTGCGCTGGGCGTCGAGCCGGCCGGCTGTGTGGCCGTCGAGGACACCCCGACCGGTGTCGCCTCCGCCGAGGCCGCCGGGTGCGCGGTGCTCGCCGTACCTTCGCTCGCGCCGATCGACGCGGCGCCGGGGCGGACCGTACTGGCCAGCCTGGAGGAGGTCACGCCCGAACTGCTGCGGTCCTTGCCCGCGGAGGAGCTGCGCGTGATGAGCTGGAACCTCTGGCTGGGCGGCAGCAGGGTCGACGACCACCGGGCCAAGCAGCTCAAGGTCCTCCTGGAGACCGGGGCCGACGTCGTGGGTCTGCAGGAGACCGGCGGCACCGCGGCCGGGGAACTGGCCGAGGCGCTCGGCTGGTACCACCACCGGGCGGGTGAGAACCTCGGCGTCATCAGCCGCTACCCGATCACGGCCGCCTTCGGCGACCCCGACGTGGGCTTCTACGGGGCGGCGGGCGTCCGCGTCCGCCTCGGCTCGGGCCGCGAGACTGACATCTGGACGGCCCATCTCGACTACACGCCGTACGGGCCCTACGAATCGGCGTTCGACGGGCTCCCGGCGACCGAGCTGATCGCCCACGAGGAAGTACGGCTCGCGCAGATGCGGGACACCCTGCGGCGGATCGACGAATCGGCCGAGGAAGGCGTTCCGGTCGTGCTCGTCGGCGACTTCAACTGTCCCTCGCACCTGGACTGGCCCGACGTCGCATGGCCGGTCACCAAGGCGGCCGAGGAGGCGGGCCTGCGCGACTCCTACCGTGAGGCCCACCCGGACCCGGTCCGCGACCCCGGCCACACCTGGTCGCCGATCCACCCCCTGCACGAGGACGGCAGCGGACGCCCCGAACCACAGGACCGGATCGACTACGTGCTGCACCGGGGCCTGACGGTGCTCGACTCCCGCACGGTCGTCACCGGCACCCCGCGTCCCTGGCCCGATGTCGCCGGGAACGACTGGCCGTCGGACCACGCGGCGGTGGTCACCACGTTCGCCGTGCACCGCGCGGTCGGAGCGGCCACGCCGATGTGATCCAGGGTTACCCGAGGCAACGATTGCAGTCCCGGTGGGCCATCCCGTATGGTCTGCGGCACTCGCTTACCAGCGGGTAACACCTGCGGGTAACCGATCCCCGCCCAGCCATCCGATCGTCCGTCGCCCTGGGGAGACCATGCGCTGGCCCTTCGGCCGTCCCACCACGGTCCGTGCTCGGATCGTGGCCCTCGCGCTCGCACCGGCGGTCGCCCTGATGGCGCTGTGGAGCTTCGCCATGGTGTCGGTCACCGGTGAACTCCGCGGGCTCGTACGGGTCCAGGGCGTGTACGAGGACTTCGGCACGCCCGTCGACACGGCGGTCGGACAGATCCAGATCGAACGGCGGCTCGCGGCCGCGTACCTGGGCGGGGGCCACCGCACGGGAGCGGCCGTCGACCTGCTGGAGCAGGAGCGCCGCACCGACCGGGCCGTTAACGCCATGCGCGGCGCGATCCGGGGCGGGGACCGCAGCCGGCTGTCCGACCGGCAGCGGCAGGTGCTCGACACCATGCTCGCCGCCGTCGGCAAGCTGGACGGGCTGCGGGAGCGCGTGCTGTCGGGCCGCATCTCCTGGGACAGTGCGGTGACCGACTACAGCGCTCTCGTGGAACCGGGCTTCGACGTCGAGTCCGCCCTCACCGCACTGCAGGCCGGGCAACTGGCGCGCGAGGCGCAGGTGGTCATCGAACTGGTGCGGGTGCGGGAGTTCGTGTCGCGCGAGGACGCGCTCGTCGCCGGGGCGCGGGCCGCCGGTACCCTCACCGACCGCCAGTACGACACCCTCACGGCGACCATCGAGGACCGGCGTGCCTTCGAGCGGACGTACGTGCCCGACCTGCCGTCCGACTCCAGGACGCTGTTCGAGGAGTTCCAGCGCGACGCGGTGCACCGGGCGCTGACCGAGGGCGAGGACGCCCTGCTGCGGGCGGGTGCCCATCGCGCGGGTGACGCCGTCGCGGCGGACTCGTGGCGGACGACCACCGACCGGGCGGTCAAGCGCTACATGCTGCTGTGCACGCAGTCGGCCGAGAACTCGGCCGCGCGCGGACGGGCGTTCGCCTACCGGGAGCTGGCCAAGGCCGCCGCGGTCGGGGTGCTCGGGCTGGGTGCCGTGGGCCTGTCGCTGTGGTTCGCGGTGCGGGGTGCCCGTCGCATCTCACGCCGCCTGGAGACGCTGCGGGACGCCGCCGACCTGCTGACCACCCGCCAGCTCCCGAATGTCATGGAGCGGCTGGGCGCGGGCGAGGAGGTGGACGCCCTGGCAGAGGCGCCGCCCCTGGCCGACGGGGACCTGGAGCCCGACGAGATCGGCCAGGTCGGCCGGGCCTTCAACACCGCGCGCCTCGCGGCCGTCGAGGCCGCCGTCAAGCAGGCCACCCTGCGCCGCGGGCTGTTCTCGGTGCTGCTCAACATCGCACGGCGCAACCAGGCGCTCGTACACCGCCAGTTGAAGCTCGTCGACACACTGGAGAGGCGCACGGAGGACCCGGACATCCTGGAAGAGCTGTTCCGGATCGACCACCTGACCACCCGTATGCGCCGCCATGCGGAGAGCCTGATCATCCTCTCCGGCGCGGCGCCCGGCCGCAGATGGCGACGGCCCGTGCCCATCGCCGACGTGGTGTCCTCCGCGGTGAGCGAGATCGAGGACTACACGCGCGTGGTGGTCCCGCCGATGCCGGAGGTCGGCGTCGCGGCGGACGCCGTCGCCGACGTCGTGCACCTGATCGCCGAACTCCTCGAGAACGCCACCGTGTTCTCGCCGCCGCACACCCAGGTCACCCTGCGCACCGGCAGTGCCCGCGGTGGCTTCGTCGTGGAGATCGACGACCGTGGCCTCGGCCTCGGCCCCGAGCAGACCGAGGAAGCCCACCGGACCGTCAACAGCCCGGACGACTTCGACCCGACGCGGCACGACCGGCTCGGGCTGTACGTCGTGGGGAGGCTCGCCGCCCGGCACGGCATCGAGGTCACACTGTGCCGGTCGCCGTACGGCGGTACGACGGCGGTGGTGCTGCTGCCGGAGACGGTGCTGGCGGATGTGGCGTCCGGGACGCCGGCACAGCCGGACGACGCCCCCGGGCCGTTGCCCGCACGGAGAGGGACAGCGGTCCTCGCCCGGGAACAGGCACCGGAGCGCACGCGCGAGCAGGGAACGCGGGTGGCGGGTGCGGCGGCGGAGGGCCGGGTGGCGGGTCCAACGACGGAGGGCCGGGTGGCGGGTCCGATGGCGGAGGGCCGGGCGGTGGGTCCGGTGGCGGAGGGCCGGGTGGCGGGTCCGGTGGCGGAGGGCCGGGCGGCGGGTCCAACGACGGAGGGCCGGGCGGCGGGTCCGATGGCGGAGGGCCGGGTGGCGGGTCCGATGGCGGAGGGCCGGGTGGCGGGTCCGGTGGCGGAGGGCTGTGTGGCGGGTGCAACGGGCAGCCAGGCGATGAGCCCCACGGCGGACAGCCGGGCCAAGGCCAGTACGACGGACGACGGCCCGACTGCCGGTGCCCCCGCCCTCCCCACCCGTATCCGCCAGACCTCTCTCGCCCCCGGCCTGCGCACTCAGGCCCCGGCCGCCGACGACACCCCGGGAGGAGAGGTGAGCGCCGAGGAGATACGGGCGATCCTCGGTGCCTTCCAGCGTGGCCTGGACCGCGGCCGCAAGGGTCTCCCCACGAGCGCGGGCCCCACTGAGCGACCCGACACCGAGGAAGGGACGGACGCCGACGATGCGCACTGACCAGAACCCCGGGTACCACGCCGATGCCGACCAGCCGCCCGGAACCGACCTCGGCTGGCTGCTCGACGACCTCGTGGCAAGAACCGACCATGTACGCCTGGCCGTGCTCCTCACCGCGGACGGCCTGCCACTGAGCTGCTCGGAGGGCCTGCGCAGACGGGACGTGGAGCACCTCGCAGCCGTCTGCTCCGGCTTCCACAGCCTGGCCCGCTCGGCAGGGGAGCGGTTCGAGGCCGGGGAGGTGCGGCAGACCATGGTGATGCTCGACGGCGCCTACCTCTTCATCACCCCGGCGGGCGACGGCAGCAGACTGGCCGTGCTCAGCGAGGTGCAGACCGACATCGGCCAGCTGGCCCACGAGATGGCGCTGCTCGTCCGCCGGGTCGGCCGCCACATGGACGCCGCCGTCCGCTCGGCCGCGGGCCCCGCGGACCCCGCGGTCCCCTGAGCCGACTGTGACCGACGACCACTGGTACGAGGACGAGACCGGGGCGATGGTGCGCCCCTACATGGTGACGCGGGGCCGGACCCGGCCCTCGCACCGGCACATCATCGACCTGATGTCGCAGGTCACGGCCCGGGAGGCCGACGAAGGGCGGCCGGGCGTCGACCACGCCGCGGCGTCCCTGCTCGACCTGGTGCGCCGCGGCCCCCGGCCGGTAGTCGAGCTCGCCGCGGACGCCGACCTGCCCCTGACTGTCGTACGCGTGCTGCTGGGCGACCTGGTGGAGGCCGGGCTGGTGCGTATCGACGCTCCGCGGCACATGGTGCGAGGCGGTCCTGCGGCGGACCCGGCGCTGCTGCGGGAGATCGTGGACCGGCTGCGGGAGCTGTAGGCCCGCGGGTGCCGCGCCACGACCGGGGCGCGCAACGAATCGCCGCCCGGCCGGTGGTGCACGCAACGATTCGCTCACCAGCCCGCAACGGCTCCTTCTTGTCCGGCCGACGGCGCCGACCGTACCGTCTATCTGGCCCCCAACCCCCTCCGTACCGGTGGAGAACACGCATGCGCACCGCCCTGCTCCAGAGCTCCGGACGCCTCGGCTCGGTCGTCGAGAACCTCAAGGTCCTCGACGATGCCGCGGGCCGTGCGGCCGCCGCGGGTGCCGGGCTGCTGGTCGCGCCGGAGATGTTCCTCACCGGGTACGCGATCGGCGGCGACATCGCCCGGCTCGCCGAGTCCGCCGACGGCGACTGGGCGGACGCGGTCGCCGAGATCGCGTCCAGGCACGGCCTCGCCATCGTCTACGGCTACCCGGAGCGGGACGGCGAGACCGTCTTCAACTCCGCGCAGCTCGTCTCGGCCGACGGCACCCGCCTCGCGAACTACCGTAAGACCCACCTCTTCGGCTGCTTCGAGCGGGACCACTTCACCCCGGGCGACCAGCCGGTCGTCCAGGCCGAGCTGAACGGCCTCCGCGTCGGGATCATGATCTGCTACGACGTCGAGTTCCCGGAGAACGTCCGCGCCCACGCCCTGGCCGGCACCGACCTCCTCGTGGTCCCGACGGCCCAGATGCATCCGTTCCAGTTCGTCGCCGAATCCCTCGTCCCGGTGCGGGCCTGGGAGAACCAGATGTACGTCGCGTACGTCAACCGGGTCGGTCCCGAGGGGGAGTTCGAGTTCGTCGGGCTGTCCACCCTCGCCGGGCCCGACGGGATCGCCCGGGCCCGTGCGGGTCGCGGTGAGGAGCTCGTCCTCGCCGACGTCGACCCCGCCTTCCTCGCCGCCTCCCGCGAGGCGAACCCGTATCTCAAGGACCGCCGCCCCGGCCTCTACGGGTCCCTGGTCTGACCCCCTCAGCCTTCCCCCGAGTTCTTTTCGCGCAAGGAGTCCGTACCCCATGACGTCCATGGTGCCCAACGCCGTCCAGCACGCAGACGAGCAGCAGCCGCCGATCACCATGTTCGGGCCGGACTTCCCGTACGCGTACGACGACTTCCTCGCCCACCCGGCGGGCCTCGGCCAGATACCCGCGACCGGGCACGGCACCGAGGTCGCCGTCATCGGCGGCGGCCTGTCCGGCATCGTGGCCGCCTACGAGCTGATGAAGATGGGCCTCAAGCCCGTCGTCTACGAGGCGGACCGGATCGGCGGCCGGCTGCGGACGGTGGGCTTCGACGGGTGCGACCCCTCGCTCACCGCCGAGATGGGAGCCATGCGCTTCCCGCCCTCCTCCACGGCGCTGCAGCACTACATCGACCTGGTCGGCCTGGAGACCAGGCCGTTCCCGAACCCGCTGGCCGAGGCGACCCCCTCGACCGTCGTGGACCTCAAGGGCGAGAGCCACTACGCCGAGACCCTCGACGACCTGCCGCAGGTCTACCGGGACGTGGCGAACGCGTGGAACGCCTGCCTGGAGGAGGGCGCCGACTTCTCCGACATGAACCGCGCGATGCGCGAACGCGATGTGCCACGCATCCGTGAGATCTGGTCGAAGCTCGTCGAGAAGCTCGACAACCAGACCTTCTACGGCTTCCTGTGCGACTCCGACGCCTTCAGGTCCTTCCGGCACCGTGAGATCTTCGGCCAGGTCGGCTTCGGCACCGGCGGCTGGGACACCGACTTCCCGAACTCCATCCTGGAGATCCTGCGCGTCGTCTACACCGAGGCCGACGACCACCACCGCGGCATCGTCGGCGGCTCCCAGCAGCTGCCGCTGCGCCTGTGGGAGCGCGAGCCGGAGAAGATCGTGCACTGGGCGTACGGGACGTCCCTGAAGTCCCTGCACGAGAACGGCGAGCCCCGGCCCGCCGTGACCCGGCTGCACCGCACCACGGGCAACCGGATCACGGTGACGGACGCGAACGGCGACATCCGCACCTATCCGGCGGCCATCTTCACCGCCCAGTCCTGGATGCTGCTCTCCAAGATCGCCTGCGACGACGCGCTCTTCCCGATCGACCACTGGACGGCCATCGAGCGGACCCACTACATGGAGTCCAGCAAGCTCTTCGTGCCCGTCGACCGGCCCTTCTGGCTCGACAAGGCCGTCGACGACAGGGGAAATCCGACCGGACGGGACGTCATGTCGATGACGCTCACCGACCGCATGACGCGCGGCACTTACCTGCTCGACGACGGTCCGGACAAGCCCGCCGTCATCTGCCTCTCGTACACCTGGTGCGACGACAGCCTGAAGTGGCTGCCGCTGTCCGCGAACGAGCGGATGGAGGTCATGCTGAAGTCGCTCGGCGAGATCTACCCGAAGGTCGACATCAGGAAGCACATCATCGGCAACCCGGTGACGGTCTCCTGGGAGAACGAGCCCTACTTCATGGGCGCGTTCAAGGCGAACCTGCCCGGTCACTACCGCTACCAGCGGCGCCTGTTCACGCACTTCATGCAGGACCGGCTGCCCGAGGACAAGCGGGGCATCTTCCTCGCCGGTGACGACATCTCCTGGACGGCCGGCTGGGCCGAGGGAGCCGTGCAGACCGCGCTCAACGCCGTGTGGGGCGTCATGCACCACCTCGGCGGCGCGACCGACCCGGCCAACCCCGGCCCCGGCGACGTCTACGACGAGATCGCACCGGTGGAACTGCCGGAGGACTGAATCCGCCGGCAGGGCTTCACACCCCGGCCGCCCGCGCCTTCTGGTACACCTCAGCGGCGACGTCCTTGAGCTCCTGGGCGTCGCGGGGGGTGCCCTGCAGGTCGACGAGGATCTCCTCCAGGCCGATCGCCGCATGCGCCACCAGGTCCTCGACGATCTGGTCGGCGCTGCCCTGGAAGGGGTGGCGGTCGTCGCCGTCGTAGGCCTTGGCCTGGTAGATGGCGTTCACCCGCAGGACGGTCTGCAGGGGCTCCTTGCGGCCGCGCTCGGCCGCAAGGTCCTGCAGCTGCTGCCACTGCGTGGCGATCTGCTCGGCGCCCATGCCCACCGGCAGCCAGCCGTCGGCGTGGTCGACGAGCCGGCGCAGCGACTTCTGGTTGCTCGCAGCCAGCAGGATCGGGATCGGCCGGGCGGGCTTGGGGCCGACCACGGCGGACGTGATCTTCGTGATACGGCCGTCGTAGCTCACCGGGTCCGGGCCCCACACCGCCCGGCACACCTCGATGATCTCGTCCAGCACCTGGCCGCGCTCCTCGATGGGGCGGATGCCCGCGGCCGCGTACTCGTCCAGGGACCAGCCGGTGCCGAAGCCGGCGATCACCCGCCCGCCGCTCGCCGCGTCCAGCGAGGCCAGGGCCTTGGCCAGCTGGAACGGCTGGTGCAGCGGGGCGACCAGCACGCTGGAGCCGAGCCGGACACGCTCGGTGGCCGCCGCGGCCAGGGTGAGGGTGACCAGGGGGTCGGCGACGTTGCGGTACGAATCCGGCCAGGGGAGGCCCTCGATGCCGTAGAGCCCCTGGCCGGCGGGGTCCGGGAACAGGGCCCGCTCATAGACCCACAGGCTCTCGTATCCGATCTGCTCGGCCGTGCGTGCCACGTCGGGCACGTCCTTGCCGAGGTCGTACTGACGGTTCTGCGGAAGGCCGAGTCCGAGCCGGGTCGCCATACCTGTTGCTCCTTCGCAATGGATGTGCCTCCCCGTCAACTTACAGCGATCACACGGAAGTTCCCGTCCCGACAGGCGGCAAAGGCCGGATCAGTCCGGCAGCGGCGTGAGCAGCATCCGGCTCGCGAAACCCACCGCCGCGTCCAGCCGCCGTGCGAAGTCATCGGCCAGATCCGGCAGTTCCCTCAGCGCCCACAGCGCCCGCGCCGCCGACCAGGCGGCCTCGCGGGCCCGCTCCAGGCTCCACGCGCCGAGCAGATGCGTGAGCGGATCGGCGATCTGGAGCAGATCGGGACCGGGCATCAGATCCTCCCGGATGCGCTCCTCCAGCGAGACGAGGATGTCGCCGACGTGGTCGAACTCGTCCTCCAGATCCGCGGGTTCGCAGCCGAGCGTACGACAGGCGTCCACGACGGCGAGCGCCAGATCGTGCCCGATGTGCGCATTGATGCCTGCGAGCGCGAACTGCAGGGGCCGTACTCCCGGATGGCGCCGGAACTGGAACAGCGGCCGCCAGCAGGCGGGAACGGGGCCGTCTTCGGCCACGGACAGATACCGCTCGGCGAACCGCACGTCCAGGGTGGTCGCGGCCCGTCCGTCCGCGAAGTCCCCGTCATCCAGTCGGCGGTCGACCTCCTGGGTGACGGCGAGGTAGACGCGGTTGAAGACCGCGACGCCGTCGTGTTCCGGCCAGCCCGCATCGAGCGCGCGCATACGTGAGACGACCGTGTCCACCTCGGTCGTGAAGTGCTCCAACCGCGTCATGGGGGCAGAGTTCCAGGAGCGGGCCGACCGGAGTGCCACCGGCCCGCGGGCTTCCCCGGAACGGGGGAACGCACCGGTGGGCCATGAGGGGGACAGGGGGATCGGGACGTGTCAGGCTTACGCGTCCGGCGGCTGGCCGAGCGCCGGGCCGCCCGCAGGCGCGCCGCTCGGCGCGCAGCCATGGTCGCGGCGGCCTCGGTGGTGGTGATGACGGGCGCCGCGGCGGGGACGATGTCGGCGCTCGACGACGGCCGCGGCCCCGACCGGGCCCCTCCGGACGTGACCCGTTCGACCGTCCTTCAGCGGCAGACCGTCGTGCCGTCCGCCCCGTCCGGCACACCGTCCGCGGCACCGAGCCCCGCGCGGACGTCCTCCGCGCCGAGCCGGAGCGCCGCCACGCCCTCCAGGAAGCCCCGGTCCGCGTCCCCTCCCGCCCTGCTCTACCGCCACTCCGAGTCCCAGGTCCTCGACTGGCTGGCGGCCCATCCCGGCGACCCCCGGCGGGCCGTCATCGCGTCCCGTATCGCCGACCGCCCGGCCGCCGTCTGGTTCGCGGATTTCTCGCCGTCGACCATCACCGCGCGCGTGCGGGCCGTCACCTCGGCCGCCGCGGCGCAGGGCCGCGTCCCGGTCCTGGTGCCGTACACGATTCCGAACCGCGACTGCGGCGGGGCTTCGCGGGGTGGCGCGCCCGATCTGTCCGCCTACGACGCGTGGATCGACGGCTTCGCTGCGGGGCTCGGCTCCGGTGAGGTCATCGTCGTCCTGGAGCCCGACTCGGTCGCCCAGTCCGACTGCCTCACCGAAGGCCGGCAGGCCGACCGCTTCGCCTCGCTGGCGCGTGCCGGCCGCGTCCTGAAGGCGGCGGATCCCAAGGCCCGGGTCTACTACGACGGCGGGCACTCCGGCTGGAATGCGGCCGCCGAACAGGCCTCTCTGCTGGACCGGGCGGGCGCCGCCGCGCCCGAGGGCTCCGACGGCATCTTCACCAACGTGTCCAACTTCCAGCGCACCGGCGACGAGATCGCCTACGCCCGCGAGGTGCTGGCCCGCCTGGGCGGTTCCGCGCGTCTGGGTGCCGTGATCGACACCAGCCGCAACGGCAACGGTGCCCCGGCCGACGGCGCGTGGTGCGACCCGGCCGGCCGCAGGATCGGACAGGCGCCGACGCTGCGCACGGGAGAGGCCGGGATCGACGCCTATCTGTGGGTGAAGCTGCCGGGCGAGTCGGACGGCTGCAAGGGGACGCCGGGGTCGTTCTCGCCGGAGTACGCGTACCAGTTGGCTCGGTGAATCCCCGCGCAGCGGGCCTCGGGGGTGTGGCTGTGCCCCTTGAGATGCGCGGGGGCCATGGCCCGCAGTGCGTGGCAGCCGGTGATGAGGACCGGCGTGCCCAGCTGAAGAATTGTCCGGACCATTGTCACGTGCACCAGGCAGTCCTACGCTCACATGGTCCCACTCATGAACTGCGTTCACATGGATGATCGGAGCCTTGATGAGTGCACGACCCCGCCTGGCCACTCTGTTCGCCGCCCTGACCGCCTTCGCGGCCGTCGGCGTGCCCGCCGCCTCCTCCCATGCGGCACCGAAGGTCCCCGCAACCGCCGTCCTCGACGGCGCCCGGCTCCAGCAGACGAGACTCCGGCTCGACCACGGAGACACCCGGCTGCGCGGCGCGCTCAAGGAGCTGACCGCGCGTGCCGACGCCTGGCTGGACCAGGGCCCCTGGACGGTCGTCGACAAGCCGAAGCCCGCACCCGGCGGCGACATCCACGACTACCTCAGCCAGGCCCCGTACTGGTGGCCCACACGGCCGAAGACCGCCGACAACCCCTGGGGGTGCCCCTACGAGCAGCGTGACGGAGAGCGCAACCCCGAGGTGGACACCGGCACCGACCGTCAGGACGTGGAGAAGGTCTTCGACTCGGCCTACGACCTCTCGCTCGCCTGGTACTACACCGGCCGGAAGCAGTACGCCGAGAAGGCCGCCCAGGTCCTGCGCACCTGGTTCCTCGACCCGGCGACGAAGATGAACCCCAACCTGGACCACGGGCAGTTCATCCCGTGCAAGTACGACGGCCGCGCCATCGGCATCATCGACTTCTCGCAGTCCTACACCAGCGTCCTGGACGCGATCGCCATCCTGAACACCGGCGCCCCCGGCTGGTCCAGGGCCGACCGGACGGCAATGCGCGACTGGAACATCGCCTTCCGCGGCTGGCTGACGGACAGTGCGTTCGGCAAGGAGGAAGGCGCCGCCAAGAACAACCACGGCACCTTCTACGACATGCAGCTCGCCGCCCTCGCGTGTGCGACCGGCGACGAGGAGCTGGCCCGGCAGACGGTCCTGGACGCGCGTGCCCGGCGTATCGATCCGCAGATCGCCGCCGACGGCAGCCAGCCCCAGGAGCTGGCCCGGACGCGCAGCTGGCACTACTCGACCTTCGACCTGGTGGCGTACACCCGGCTCGCGGCCATCGGCCGCCATGTCGGTGTGGACCTGTGGTCGTACCGGGGGCCGGAAGGGCAGAGCCTGTTCAAGGCGGTCGACTATCTGCTGCCCGCCGCGACCGGCGCGGCGCCCTGGACGCACCCCGAGCTGGAGTTCCACCGCTATGCGGCGACCGACGTGGTGCACGCGGCGGCGGACGCGGGAGACGTAGGGGCCCAGAAAGCCGTACGGCTGCTGGAGGCACCGCCCGGCGGTGATCTGTGGGCCCTGCGGCCCGCCGCCGAGCAGCTGGACTCGATCGCCGGCTGACCCACGGGCGGAGGCTGCTGAGCGACCGCTTACCATGGTTGTGTCCAGCGCCGCAGTGTCGCGAGCGCCTCATCAGGCCATTTCGAGGAGCACCCGCCCGTGACCGCCGAAGCCCAGGCCGCACCAGTCCTTTCGTACGGCCGGCTGATCCCCGTCGCCGTCCACTTCGACGACCTGGACGCGCTCGGCCTGCTCCACAACGCCCGATACCCGCTCATGGTCGAGCGCGCCTGGACCGCCCTGTGGCATGAGCAGGGCTTCGGCTTCGAGGGCGACTGGGAGGCCGCGGGCGACTTCTGCAACGCGGTCAAGGAACTGCGGATCGGCTACGAGGCCCCGGTCACCAAGCCGGGCGCGTACGCCGTGCACCTGTGGCTGGAGCGGCTCGGGAACACCGGACTGACGTACGGGTTCCGGTTCTGTTCGGCCGACGGCACCGTGACGTACGCGCACGGCACCCGGGTCCTCGTCCGGCTCGACGCGGCGACCCTGCGTCCTACGTCGTGGAGCGAGCGGTTCAGGGCCGTGGGCCGGGAACTGCTGCGCTCGGCGGACTGACTTTCGGGCGGTCGCGGTCGCCCGCACGCAGTACGCCGGCGAACCCCGCGAGTCCGCACGCCAGCACCGTCACCAGACCGAAGGACACGACGAGACTCGTCGCCTGCGCCAGTCCGCCGAGTACGCTCGGGGCGATCAGCCCCGAGGTGTAGGTGATGGTCGCGACGCCCGCTATGGCCTGGCTGGGGTTGGGGCCGCTGCGCCCGGCCGCCGCGAAGCACAGCGGTACGACGACGGCGATGCCGAGGCCCATCAGCGCGAACCCGCCCATCGCCACCGCCGGATGGGCCGCGACGACGACGAGCAGTCCGCCGAGGACGGCGAGGACGCCACCGGCACGGACGGTGCGGACCGCGCCGAAGCGGTTCACCACGGTGTCTCCCGCGAGCCGCGCCAGCGCCATCGTCAGCATGAAGCCGGTCGTCGACGCCGCCGCGAGACCGGCCGACGCATCGAGCCCGTCGCGCAGATAGACCGCCGACCAGTCCAGGCTCGCGCCCTCCGCGAACACCGCGCAGAACCCGACCGCGCCGATCAGCAGCGCCGACCTGGGCGGCAGCGCGAACCGGGGCGGCGGTTCCTCTTCCTCTGCGGGCTGCAGATCGAGCACCCAGTGACAGGCCAGCACGCCGAGGAGCGTGAGGGTGGCCGCCGCGAGCGCGTGGTGCACGCGTGCGTCGGAACCGAGGTGCGCGGCGAGCGTGCCGGCCGCGGAGCCGAGCAGCGCACCGGCGCTCCACATGCCGTGCAGACCGGACATGATCGACTTGCCGAGCCGGTGCTCGACCTCGACGCCCAGCGCGTTCATCGCGACATCGGCCATGCCCGCGCTCGCCCCGTACGTGAACATCGCCAGGCACAGCGTGAACAGATTGGGTGCGAGGGACGGCAGCACCAGGGAGAGCGTCCACAGCGAGATCAGTCCGCGCAGGGCCGTGCGGCTGCCGAAGCGGTGGCTGATCCGCCCGGCCAGCGGCATGGAACAGGAGGCGCCGAAGGCCGTGAAGGCCAGGGCGAACCCGAGCTGGCCGGCGCCGACCGAGGCGTGGTCCTGGATCCACGGCACGCGGGTCGCGAACGAGCCGGTGACGGCGCCGTGCACGGCGAACACCGCGGCCACGGCGTACCGGGCGCGCCTCACCTCGCGCTGCTGCAGGACCCCTTCGGTCATTTCGCTCATTCTCCGCCCCTCCCCGCCTGTGTTCACCCCGCTGCGTCGCGTAAACTATCAGGAAGCCTGCCTGATAGATAGGTGATGACAGGCCGCACAGCGAGCGGCCCCGCCGATCTGGGAGGATCCCGGCATGCCCGCATCCCCGAGCACCGCCCGGGCCATCAACGACCGGCTCGCCCTGCGACTGCTCCAGCAGGAAGGCCCGCTGACGGCAGGGCAGTTGAAGCAGTTCACCGGACTGTCCCGCCCCACGGTCGCCGACCTCGTCGAGCGACTCACGGCCGCCGGGCTGATCGCGGTGGTGGGGGAGTCGGGCGAGCAACGGCGCGGTCCGAACGCCCGGCTGTACGGAATTGTCGCCGACCGCGCCCATCTCGCGGCCCTCGACGTGCGCACCGAGGGCGTCTCCGTGCTCGTTTCGGACCTGCTCGGCAGGGTGCTCGCCGAGGCGTCGGTGCCCATCGGCGGTGACACCGGCACGGGACCCGCGGTCGAACAGGCGGTGGCGGTGGTGGAGCGCGCCGCGAAGGAGGCCGGCGCCGATCGGCTGCACACGGTCGGGATCGGGGCGCCCGGGCTCATCGACCCCGCCACCGGTGAACTCCGCGACTCCTCGGGGCTGCCGGAGTGGCACCGAAGGCTCGTCGCCGCGCTCCAGGAGCGGCTGCCCGCGCGCGTGACCGTGGAGAACGAGACCAACCTCGCCGCCCTGGCCGAACAGCGCGAGGGTGCCGCCCGCGATCGTGACACGTTCGTACTGCTGTGGCTGGGGCATGGCACCGGGGCTGCCGTGGTGCTGGACGGCGCGCTGCGCCGCGGTGCCTCGGGTGGCACCGGCGAGATCGGCTTTCTGCCGGTCCCGGGCACCGGGACGCTGCCGTCGGCGACGGACTGCGAGGGGGGCTTCCACTCGCTGGCCGGGTCGGCAGCGATCACGGAACTCGCGGGGGAGTACGGGCTGTTCGCGCAAGGCGCGGGACACGAGCCGCTCTCGGCGGGGCTGGTACGGGAGGCGGTGGCCGCGGTCGCCGGGGGCGGCGGGCCGAGGGGGGCGGTGGTTCCGGCCCCGCCCGGCGCCGACCGGGCCGCGCGCTTCCTGGACGCCCTCGCCGACCGCCTCGCCATCGGCGCCGCCTCCGTCACCGCCATCCTCGACCCCGGCTGTGTCGTGCTCGGCGGCGAGGTCGGACAGGCGGGCGGAGAGGTGCTCGCGGTGCGGGTCGAGGAGCGGCTCGCGCGGATGTCACCGCTGCGGACCGAGGTACGGGCGAGCACGCTGGGCGGCGCCGCGGTACTGCGCGGCGCCCTGCTGACCGCAAGGGACGGCGCCCAGGACGAACTGTTCGTGCCGCCTTCCCGGTAGGCGCGGGGCGCGCCGCGGGGCCGCCGCCGGTCGCCGGGGGCGGCGGTCGTCGTCACGCCGTCAGCCCGGCAGTTGCGGTGGTGGGGCCCGGCGGCGGGGCAAGGGCCTCCGTCACCGCCGCCGGGCCGCTCAGGGGCGGCGCGCCGCGCCGGGAATCCCGACCCTAAAAGGACTAGACCAGACTGGTCAATAGGTATGGACCAATTGTCAAATGCCGCTCGTGGGGCGGGTGTTGCCCCGGATCGCGATGGGGAGGGCTCCCGCATGAGCGGCCATGGAAGTCCAGTATGTGAACGTGTGAGCCACCACACAGCGGTTCACCCGCATGGCTGTCGATCAGGCGTGGCACACTGAGGCTGTACCAGAAGCAGCGCACTCCGGGGTCGGTGAAAGTCCGAACCGGCGGTTACAGTCCGCGACCCGGTCGCTTCCAGCGGCCGGTTGACCAGGTGAAATTCCTGGACCGACGGTTAAAGTCCGGATGGGAGGCAGTGCGCGGCGGGCGGGCATTCGTGCGCGCCGCCGTATTGGCTCGTCCACGTGGACGAGTTCCGTCCGGCGTCGTCCCGGTGTTCTCGCCCGTATCTGCTGTCGTCATCGACAGGCCCCGGAGTCCGTGCCCCAACGTGGCAGGAGGACCCGGGAAGTGTTCACCGGAATCGTCGAAGAGCTGGGTGAGGTCACCGCCGTCGAGAACCTCGGCGACTCCTCCCGCTTCCGGCTCCGTGGACCCGTCGTCACCGAAGGCGCACAGCACGGTGACTCCATCGCCGTCAACGGCGTCTGTCTCACCGTCGTGGAGCACGAGGGCGACGAATTCACCGCCGACGTCATGGCGGAGACCCTCGACCGCTCCAGCCTCGGTGCCCTCACGGTCGGCTCCCGGGTCAACCTCGAACGCCCCACCGCCGTCGGCGCGCGCCTCGGCGGGCACATCGTGCAGGGTCACGTCGACGGCACGGGCACCGTCCTCGAACGCAAGCCCTCCGACAACTGGGAGCTCATCACCATCTCGCTCCCGGCGGACCTGACCCGCTACGTGGTCGAGAAGGGCTCCATCACGGTCGACGGCATCAGCCTCACCGTCGTCGAGGCCGGCTCCGACCGCTTCACCGTCAGCCTCATCCCGACGACCCTGGCGCTGACCACGCTCGGCATCAAGCAGCCCGGCGACCCGGTCAACCTCGAGGTCGACGTCATCGCCAAGTACGTCGAGCGCCTGCTGGCCAGTCAGGGGGCCGGGCGGTGAACTGGCTCAACTCCGAGGCCTTCACGCTCTTCGGCCAGCACATCAAGTGGTCGGACATGATCGGCAACGTGATCGGTCTGATCGCCCTCGCCTTCGGCTGGCGGCGCTCCATCTGGAGCTGGCCGGTGCAGTTCCTCTCCGGCGTCATCCTCTTCGCCGCCTTCGCCACGGCCCACCTCTCCGGCAGCGCCGGCAAGCAGGTCGTCGTCATGGTCGTCGCGGTCTACGGCTGGTGGCAGTGGAACCGCGGCAAGGGCCAGGCGGAGGACGGCCATGTCGCCGTACGGTTCGCCACCTGGCGCGAGCGCGCGGTGCTGGTCGCGGCCGCCGCCGTGGGCACCGTCGCGGTCGCGGGTCTGTTCAAGGCCTACCCGTCACTGTCCTGGGACCCGTGGCCGGACGCGTACATCTTCGTCGGCACGATCGTCGCCATGTACGCCCAGGCGCGCGGCATGGTCGAGTTCTGGTTCGCCTGGCTGCTGGTCGACGCCGTCGGCGTCCCCCTCAACTTCGCCAACGGCTTTGCCTTCTCCGGCTTTGTCTACGTCATCTACGGCGCGCTCGTGCTGTGGGGCATGCGCGACTGGTGGCTGCGCTCCCGCAGGGCGGAGCAGCCCGTCCTGGAAGGAGCCCCGGCATGACCGCCCTCCCGTCTCCCACCACCACCCTGAACGAGGCTCCCCCAGTGCCGAACGCCTGGGGTGACCCCCATCGCGCCGCCCCCTCGATGTCGATCCTCTACAGCACGGACAACATCGAGGACTTCGCCCTCGACCCGGTCGAGCAGGCCATCGCCGACATCGCGGCAGGCCGCCCGGTCGTGGTCGTGGACGACGAGGACCGGGAGAACGAGGGCGACCTCGTCATCGCCGCCGAGAAGGCGACCCCCGAGATCATCGCCTTCATGATGAGCGAGTGCCGCGGTCTGATCTGCGCCCCCATGGAGGGCGACGAACTCGACCGCCTCGAGCTCCCGCAGATGGTGGACAACAACACCGAGTCGATGCGCACCGCGTTCACCGTGTCGGTCGACGCGAGCGGCGCCCACGGCGTGACCACCGGGATCTCCGCCTCCGACCGCGCCACCACCCTCCGGCTGCTCGCCGGGGGAGAGGCGGGCCCCGGCGACTTCGTCCGCCCCGGCCACATCTTCCCGCTGCGCGCCAAGCCCGGCGGCGTGCTCGTCCGCAACGGCCACACCGAGGCCGCCGTCGACCTCGCCCGGCTCGCGGGACTGCGCCCGGCCGGCGCGATCGTGGAGATCGCGGGCGAGGACGGCCACATGCTGCGGCTGCCCGAACTGATCCCGTTCGCCCGCAAGCACGGCCTGACGATCATCTCCATCGAGGACCTGATCACCTACCGGCGTTCCCCCAAGCTCTTGGCTTCTCCCGAGGAGGGGGCACCCCCGTCCGAGCCCACCGTCCGACGCGAGGCCGAGGTCCATCTGCCCACCGCCTTCGGCGAGTTCACCGCGTACGGCTACCGCTCGATGCTCGACGGCGTCGAGCATGTGGCCCTGGTGCACGGCGAGATCGGCGACGGCGAGAACGTCGTCGTCCGCATGCACTCCGAATGCCTGACCGGCGACGTCTTCCACTCCCTGCGCTGCGACTGCGGCCCCCAGCTGGAGGCCTCCCTGGAGCGCATCCAGGCCGAGGGCCGGGGCGTGGTCGTCTACCTGCGCGGCCACGAGGGACGCGGTATCGGGCTGCTGTCCAAGCTGAGGGCGTACGAGCTCCAGGAGCGCGGCCGCGACACCCTGGACGCCAACCTGGAACTGGGCCTGCCCGCCGACGCCCGTGACTACGGCGCCGGCGCCCAGATCCTGGAGGACCTCGGCGTCCGCAGCGTGCGTCTGATGACCAACAACCCGGAGAAGACCGAAGCCCTGCTCCGGCACGGCCTCAAGGTCACCGGCCGGGAGCCGATGCCCGTACAGGCGGGCGAACACAACCTCCGCTACCTGCGCACCAAGCGGGACCGGATGGGGCACGACCTGCCCTGGCTGGACACGACCGCCGTGTCGGCCTGCGGCAACCAGTAACAGAGCACTGAGGAGAGACGTGAGCGGCAAGGGTGCACCGGAGTTGTCCGTACGCAACGCGAGCGACCTGCGGGTCGCCGTCATCGCGGCACAGTGGCACGACAAGGTGATGGACGGTCTGGTGGACGGCGCCCTGCGCGCCCTGCACGAGTTGGGCATCGACGAGCCGACGCTGATCAGGGTCCCCGGCACCTTCGAGCTCCCGGTCGCCGCCAAGGTCCTCGCGGGCCGGGGCTACGACGCGATCGTCGCGCTCGGGGTCGTCATCCGCGGCGGTACGCCCCACTTCGACTACGTGTGCCAGGGCGTCACCCAGGGCCTGACCCAGGTCTCCGTGGAGACCGGTGTCCCCGTCGGCTTCGGCGTGCTGACGTGCGACACGGAGGAGCAGGCCCTGGACCGTGCGGGTCTGGAGGGCTCCAACGAGGACAAGGGACACGAGGCCGTGACCGCGGCGGTGGCGACCGCGGCAACGCTCCGTTCAGTATCTGAACCCTGGCACTGAGGTACGCCCCGGAGCGCGTAGGGTTAGGACCACCATGTCCAAGAAGACGTTCGAGGAGCTCTTCACCGAGCTCCAGCACAAGGCCGCCCACGGTGACCCCGCCACCTCCCGCACTGCAGAGCTGGTCGGCAAGGGCGTCCATGCCATCGGCAAGAAGGTCGTCGAGGAGGCCGCCGAGGTCTGGATGGCCGCCGAGTACGAGGGCAAGGAGGCGGCTGCCGAGGAGATCTCCCAGCTGCTCTACCACGTCCAGGTGATGATGGTGGCGCGCGGGATCTCCCTGGACGACGTCTACGTCCACCTCTGAGCCGTACACCGAACACCTCCATATACGTACGCACGAACGAAGGAAGCCGACCTCATGCTGCGCATCGCCGTCCCCAACAAGGGTTCACTGTCCGGCCCTGCGGCGGAGATGCTGCATGAGGCCGGCTATCAGCAGCGCCGGGAGTCCAAGGAACTGCGGATCGTCGACCCGGAGAACGAGGTCGAGTTCTTCTACCTCCGCCCCCGCGACATCGCGATCTACGTCTCCTCAGGCCGCCTCGACATCGGCGTCACCGGCCGCGACCTGCTGATCGACTCCGGCGCCAACGCCGAGGAGATCCTCCCGCTCGGCTTCGCCCGCTCCACCTTCCGCTTCGCCACCAAGCCCGGCACCGCGAACGGCGTCGAGGACCTCTCGGGCATGACGGTCGCCACCTCCTACGAGGGCATCGTCGCCAAGCACCTCGCCGACAACGGCATCGACGCCTCCGTCGTCCACCTCGACGGCGCCGTCGAGACCGCCATCGAGCTGGGCGTCGCCGAGGTGATCGCGGACGTCGTCGAGACCGGCACCTCGCTGCGCAACGCGGGCCTCGAGGTCATCGGCGAACCCATCATGAAGTCCGAGGCGATCGTCATCCGCCGCACCGGCGCCGACGGCGAAGAGCCCAAGGTCCAGCAGTTCCTGCGCCGCCTCCAGGGCGTCCTGGTGGCCCGGACCTACGTGATGATGGACTACGACTGCCGCGTCGAGCAGCTGGAGAAGGCCGTCGCGCTCACTCCGGGCCTGGAGTCCCCGACCGTCTCGCCGCTGCACAACGAGGGCTGGGTCGCCGTCCGGGCCATGGTCCCGGCCAAGGAGGCCCAGCGGATCATGGACGACCTGTACGAGATCGGCGCCCGGGCCATCCTGACGACGGCCATCCACGCCTGCCGCCTCTGAGGGGGCGCACACCGATGCCGGACCAGTCCTCTCTGCCCGCCCTTCCCGTCACCTTCCGGCCAGGCCGCACCCGTGCCGTCCTGCTGACCGCCGGTGTCGCGATTTTTGTGGTCATCACCACGGTCGCGATGCTGCTGGAGCAGCTCACCTCCGGGGAGCGCCTCAGCTTCGTCTTCACGGCGGCCGTCCTCTTGGGAGTGCTGCTCCTGCTCTCCCGGCCGAAGGTCGTCGCCGAGGAGAGCGGGGTCACCGTCGTCAACATCGCCAGCCGACGCCACCTGGACTGGGCGGAAATCCTCCAGGTAAACCTGCGTCCGGGTGATCCCTGGGTGTTCCTCAACCTCAGCGACGGCACCAGCCTGCCCGCCCTCGGCATCCAGCCAGGCATCGCCAAACAGCGTGCGATCGAGGACGCGCGCACGCTCCGGGCGCTCGCCGACGCCCGTTCCACGGCCCATCCCGAGCGACATCCGGGCTGACTCGGCGCCCTCCACCCTGCCACACAGGGCGATGTCTTGATTAATCTGGTGGCAGAGGCGTTCACGTTGCGCCTCCGCCCCTGATGTTCCGCCCGGTGCTCGGGGGCTCCTGCTATCCGAGGAGTGACTCCCTCCGGCGATGGACGGATCGTCCTGTAGTACCTGCGCCGCCCCCTGCCGACATAGCGCGGACCTCGACAGAGTCGTCTGCGAACACGCGGAGGCGGCGGCATCATGACCATCCCCTTGCTGCTCCTCGGGGCGGCGTTCCTGCTGATTCTGGCCAACGGCTTCTTCGTCGCGGCCGAGTTCGGACTCGTCACGGTCGAGCGGCCCGACGCCGAGAAGGCCGCGGCCGAGGGCGACCGACGGGCCGGTACGGTCGTCGAGTCGCTCAAGGAGCTGTCCTTCCAGCTCTCCGGCACCCAGCTCGGCATCACCATCACCTCGCTCGTCGTCGGCATGCTCGCCGAACCGGCGCTCGCCGAGGTGCTGCACGGCCCGTTCTCCGCGATCGGGATCCCCGACGGCGCGGCGAGCGGCGTCGCCGTGGTCGTCGGCATGCTGCTCGCGTCGGCCGCGCAGATGGTGATCGGCGAACTCGTGCCCAAGAACTGGGCCGTCTCCCGGCCGCTCCAGGTCGCCCGCTTCGTCGCGGGCCCGCAGCACCTGTTCTCGCGCCTGTTCCGCCCGGTGATCGCCGCGCTGAACGCGGTCGCCAACCGCCTCGTCCGCGCCCTGGGCGTGGAGCCCGCCGAGGAGCTGGCCTCCGCCCGCACCCCCGGCGAACTCGTCTCCCTGGCCCGGCACTCCGCTCAGGCCGGCGCACTGGAGCAGGACACGGCGGATCTGTTCGTACGGACCCTGTCCCTGGGCGAGCTGACCGCGCAGCATGTGATGACCCCGCGCGTGAAGGTCAGCGCGCTGCAGTCGACCGCCACGGCCGAGGATGTGGTAAATCTCACCCGGGCCACCGGTCTGTCCCGCTTCCCCGTCTACCGGGAGAAGATCGACGAGATCGTCGGCATGGTGCACCTCAAGGACGCTCTCGCGGTGCCCTCGCATCAACGGCTGCGCACGCCCGTCACCCGGATCGCCCAGACGCCGCTGCTCGTGCCGGAGACGCTGCCCGTTCAGCCCCTCCTGGAGCGTCTGCGCAGTGAGCAGCCCATCGCCGTCGTCGTCGACGAGTACGGCGGCACGGCGGGCGTCGTCACCCTGGAGGACATCGTCGAGGAGCTGGTCGGCGAGGTGCGCGACGAGCACGACGGACAGGACCTGCCCGAGCTCGCCGCCGCGCCGCCCGAGGACGGGCGCCCCGCGTGGGACGCGGACGGCGGCTGCCGGGTCGACGTCCTGCAGCGGATAGGCCTGGACGTGCCGGAGGGACCGTACGAGACCGTGGCCGGACTCGTCGCCGATCTCCTCGGCCGGATCCCCGCCCCCGGGGACCGCGCCGAACTGCCCGGCTGGCGGCTCACGGTGCGCCAGGTCGAGCACTACCGCGCCGAGCGGGTCAGGCTCGTGAAGATCGCGGACGCCGCCGCGCCGGCCGCGGAGGCGGTGCGATGAGCCTGATCCAACTCGTGTTCGCCGCGCTGCTGGTACTCGTGAACGGGTTCTTCGTCGGCGCCGAGTTCGCGCTCGTTTCCGTGCGGCGCAGCCAGATCGAGCCGCTGGGGACCGCACGGGCCCGGCAGGTGCTGTACGGGCTCGAACGACTGCCGCAGATGATGGCCGCGGCCCAGTTCGGCATCACCGTGTGCTCGCTGACGCTGGGCGCGGTCGCGGAGCCGACGGTGGCCCATCTGCTGGAGCCGGTGTTCGCGGCGGCGCACATCCCGGACGAGATGGTTCACCCGCTCGGGTATGTGATCGCGCTCGCAGCCGTCGTCTTCTTCCACCTGGTGATCGGCGAGATGGTGCCGAAGAACCTGGCGATGGCGGCGCCCGAGAAGGCCGCGCTGTGGCTGAGTCCCGGGCTCGTCGCGTTCGCGCGGCTGTGCCGGCCGGTGACGGTCGCGCTCAGCGCATGCGCCCGGGTGATCCTCAAACTCTTCCGGGTGGAGCCGAAGGACGAGGTCGAGGCGGTCTTCACCAGTGAACAGCTCAACCAGCTGGTGGAGGACTCCGGCCAGGCGGGCCTGCTCGACCCCGAGGAGCAGGAGCGGCTGGAGGACGCACTGGAACTGGGCTCGCGCCCGGTCACGGACGTGCTCCTGGACCCGGCCCTGCTGGTGACCGTGCAACCCACGGTCACCCCCGGGGAGGTGGTGGCGCTGACCGCGCGCACAGGCTACTCACGCTTCCCCGTGGTCGCGGCGAACGGCGCCTTCATGGGCTATCTGCATGTGAAGGACGTCCTCGACCTGGAGGAGTCCGAGCGGGCGGTGCCACAGCAGCTCTGGCGACCGATGACCACGCTCGCGGCGGAGCTGCCACTGGACGACGCACTGACGGTGATGCGCCGGGCCGCCACACACCTGGCCCAGGTGGCCGACAGCTCCGGCCGGGTGCTGGGCCTGGTCGCCCTGGAGGACGTACTGGAACTCCTGGTGGGCGAGGTCAGGGATCCGGCGCACAGGGAGGCCCCACCCCAGCCGCGCATGCCGGAACGGCCGGAACAGAAGGAAGCGGTACCGAGCTGATCCTGGGTTCCCCCGCGCCCCGTAAGGGGCGCGGGGCTGTATCAATATGCGGCTCCGCCGCGTGGGCGCGGTCAATCACAACGCATCCGCACACGCAGGACGTCGGAAGCCGACCGAGCTCGTGGGCGATCCTCACAACCCCGAAGGATCCTGCGGCCCCCGCCCGGACAGAACTTCCCCGTACGCCTGCATGAGATCGGGCAACCTCAAAGTCGACAGATCGTCCCGGTTCGGCACCCCCGGGTACCCCGTGAGCCGCAGATCCCGGTACGCGCAACTCTTCTCGTACAGCGTCCGCAGGAACCGCCCGTTGCCGAGTTCGTCGATCCACCCCTGGTCCACCACGTGCCCGGCAATCGAGCGAAGCTCCTCCAGCGACTCCTCGTCCCAGACGTCCCCGTTCTCCGCGGCCAGGACCTCGCCGATCGCCGTCAGCTCCAAGGGACGGTAGGAGGGGAAGTCGACCCGGGTGGTGAAACGCGAGGACAGTCCGGGGTTGGCGGCCAGGAGCCGGTCCATGCCCTCGGGGTAACCGGCGAGGATCACCACCAGGTGGTCGCGGTTGTCCTCCGCCCGCTTCAGCAGCACCTGCAGTGCCTCGTCGCCGTACGCGTCCCCCTTGCCGTAGCCGGAGTTGGACAGCGAGTACGCCTCGTCCACGAACAGTACCCCGCCGATCGCCGAGTCGATCAACTCGTTCGCCTTCACCGCGGTCTGGCCCAGGTACTCGCCGACGAGGTCGGCCCGCTGCGCCTCCACGAGGTGGTCGCCCCCGAGCAGGCCGAGTGCGTAGAAGACCCGGCCCAGAATGCGCGCCACCGTGGTCTTGCCGGTGCCCGAGGGGCCGGAGAAGACGAAGTGGCGTTTGGGCGGCTGTACGGGTAAGCCCTGGTTCGCCCGCAGCCGCGCCATGTTCAACTGTGCCGACAACGCCTTGACCTGGCGCTTCACCGGCTCCAGCCCGACCATGCGCTCGAGCTCGGCCAGCGCCTCCTCCAGCAGCGCCGGATCCGTGGGCCCAGCCGGCAACGCCTGCGAGGGCACCGAGTCCTTCTCGCGCACGGCGTCCCGCTGCGCGGGCAGCGCACCGGGCGGTGGCGGTTCGGGGTCGGAGAGCTTCAGGTCCCGGCCCTCGGTGCCGAACAGCGGATCGAGGCCGTCCGGCCCCTCCAGCACGTCCCCGCCTCCGGCGAAAGCCATCGTCGTGAAATCGGCCGACTCGTCGTACCCGTCCCCATCGGCGATCGCCGCGAGCCGCGCCGAGGTGTCCATGAACGCAGGGTCGACGCGGTGCACCGCACGGTAGAGGGGGAGGGCGGCCGCCGAGCGGCCCGTGCCTTCGTGGGCGCGGGCCAGCCAGTACCGCAGCTCCTTGCGCTGCGGCTGCTCGCTGCGGCAGCGCATCAGGGCGGCGGACAGCAGCGGCTCGGCCTGCCCGTACATCTCCAGGCGGACCCTGGCCATCCCCCCGAAGAGCCCGGCCTCGATGCCCAGCATGGGGTCGTCGATCAGCGGATCGGTGTGCCGGACCAACTGTTCCCAGTCCTTGACCAGGTAGGCCCGGCAGGCGTGCAGGAAGCGGACCTGGGGATCGGTGTCGACGGGGGGCAGTCCGGCCAGCGCCCGGTCCAGCTCCGGGACGTGGCGGCCGTCCAGCCAGTGCGAGGCGTGCGCGAGCAGCAGATCGCGCGGGCTCTCCAGCACCGGCTGCACCCACCAGCCCAGCCAGTACCAGGAGTTGAGATTGCGCCGGTGCCGCGCCCGCTGCTCCCCGAAGCGGTCCCGGTGGCGGAACATCCGCAGCAGCGCGGTCGTCGTGTCGACGCGCAGTGCGTGCAGCCCGAGCCAGCCGTCGGCCATTCCGGGATCCATCCGGACCGCAGCGCGGAACTCCTCCTCCGCCTGCGGATAGGCGCCCATCGTGTAGGCATCCACACCTCGCAGCCAGGCGAGGTCGGCCGGGGCCTCGGGGCCCTGGGTGCCGAAGTCCATCACGTCCCCCACAACCGTGCCCCCGTCGGTTCACCGCCGGGCCCGTGCCCGTCGGTCGCCCTGCTCGAACTGCTGTGCCGCGGAACGGAGTTGCAGTGCGAAGAGCAGCCTCCGAAGGTCGCACCGAGAGGCATCGTACCTGCGGGGGAGTGGCGCACCGAAGGGTGCCGCACCGACCGTTTGGCGAGGTGGGAGCAGACGGGGCGCACACCGTATGGTCACCGAGGGTGAGCGATTCAAGCCTCCCGGCGCCCGCAGAAAGGAACCAGGGCAGAACGAAGCCCCCGATCACGGGGGAACAACCGGGGGCTTCGCGTCTGCGGACGGCCTCGAAAGCCGCACATTCAGAACGTAAGTCCTGTACGGCCCCCGGGTCAAGCCGACTTGAAGCCCTCAAGGAAGTTCTCCCGCAAGCGCCTTCACAAGTTCAGCACACTGCCGATGGTCCGTCACTGTGGGTGAGATCCTGGTCCGGACCAGTCGTCCCGACGGGCCCCGGCAGCACCTCGTATCCCTCGGACCCCTGTCGCACCAGAAGGTCGGCGAACGGCCGCGAGGGGTCCTCGGCGAAGTGCCGGTGCTCCGCCTCCACCCATCCGGCCCAGAAGGCATGTTGCTCCTCGCCGTCCCGGGTCCGACCGCGGGTCCATGCCTCCTCGTGCGGCAGTTCCATCCACAGCAGCCGCGCCAGATGCGGGCGCAGGGCCCGGCGGCCGGCACCGACCCCCTCGACCAGGACCACGGGGGCGGGCGGCAGTGCATGGGTGGGGCCGAAGTGCCGGGCCCGCCAGTCGTAGGGGCGATAGTGCGCGGTCTCGCCGCGGGTGAGCGGCTCGATCACCTCCCGCAGCAGCCGCTCCGTCCAGGCGAACAGTTCCTCGTGGGTGGCGATGTCGTCGAGGTGCAGTACGGGTGCGCCGCCGAGCGCGGTCGCCAACTGCCCGGCGAACGTGGATTTCCCGGAGCCCGCGTGCCCGTCGACGCCGATGAGGCGGACAGGGCCGCAGGACGGCGGCAGCTGCCGCAGGCGGGATGCGAGGGCGTGAATGGCGATTCCCGGGGTGAGGTGAGAGGACAATGGCATATTTCGGGGGAACATTCTACGTGGGTGTGAAGTCGAGCCGGCCAGCAGGATGTGAGGGCCTGATCCCGTGAGCCGCGAAAATTGGTGTCGCATTGAACAGTTCATTTGTCAATCATCGGCTCCTCATTCGTGCTCCCCGAACTCGGTGATCATCTCGAACCGGGTATTTGGGAATCTGGATTCCGGTTGTGCCCGATGCTGAGTAGGGTGCCTCGTGCGCAACTGCGAAGCGCCGTACGGGGATGGACGGGGGAGCATGGCCGCGGGCTTATTCGAAGGGCAGTACGTATGGCATCCGGCGGCCGACGACCGCGAACTGGCGAGCGTGTGCGTGGAAGTGCGGGCCGGCCGCTATCTGGGCGCGTACACACTGCTCGCCGAGACCCGTGACGACGCCGGACTCCGTGCCCATCGCTCCCTCGTCCTCGCCTCCGAGGCAGCCGACTCCGACCTGTCGGAACGCTGGCTCGCCGAGGAGCCCAGCCCGGAAGCCGCGCTGATATGGGCGCGCGTCGCCGTTCTGCGGGCGGTGCGCGCCGCCGACGCCCATGACGAGCGGGTCCGTGCGCTGGAGCGCATCGCGCTGAACGCCTGCGAGCGCGCCACGATCATGGCGCCGCACGACCCCACCCCCTGGGTGGCCAGGCTGACGCTGGCGCGTCTGCACGAGATCGGTGAGCCCGCCCCGCAGGGACTGCTCACCGCGCCGCCCGGCCCCTGGCAGCTGTTCTCGCACATCCTGCGGTTCGACCCTTTCCACCGCGAGGCCCACCACCGCTTCCTCGCCTACTTCTTCTCCCGCCATCGCGGCTCGGTGAACGCCGCCTGGGACGTCGCCGCCTTCCTCGGTCAGCGGGCGCCCGTCACCTCGCCGCTGCGGCTGCTGCCCCTGGTGGCGCTCGTCGAGAGCTACGACCCCTCCCGATTGCTCGCCGACCACCTCTGGGAGCAGCCCCAGTGGCGCTCCACCACGCTCGCGGTCTACCGGAACTGGCTGCCGGAGGTGGCCGGTTACCGCTTCACTCCGGTGCTCGACCTGGCGTATCTCGCGCACGCGCTGGTCATGGCCCAGTGCGAGTTCGAGGCGCGTGCCGTCCTGGTGGCCATGGGGCCCTACGCCTCGCGCATGCCCTGGAGTGTCTTCGGCGACCCCGAGGAGCAGCTCTCGCGCGCCCGGCGCGCCTGCGGACTCCCGGTGCCGGGAGCCGTCTGAGACGTTCATTCCCTTTCCGGTAAATCCCCCCACAGAAAGGTCCGGTTGTGGCAGAACGGATGTCAGTGCCTCGTAAGGGACGGCGCGCGGGCCGGGATCCCGTGGCGATCGACGACGACGCGACGCTGCACGCGATGGGATATCCACGGAAGCTCACCCGGAGATTCCAGGCCTTCGACAATTTCGCCATATCCTTCACCATCATCAACATCCTCTCCGGGATTTTCTCGTCGTTCGGATTCGGCATGAACGCGGGCGGCCCACGCATTCTCGTCTTCGGCTGGATCGGCGTCTCCGTCATGGTGCTGTTCATCGGCGCCGCGATGGCGGAGGTGGCATCCGCGTATCCGACGAGCGGGGCCCTGTATTTCTCCGCCGGAAAACTCGCCAAACGGCACAGGGGAGCCTGGTCCTGGTACACCGGCTGGCTCAACTTCGTGGGCCAGGTGGGCGGCACGGCGGCCACCGGATATGCGGCCGCCACGTTCGTCCAGGCGTTCATCGCCCTGCAGTGGCCCTCGTACAGGCCCACCGCGCACCAGACCGTGCTGATCACGGCCCTGATCATCGCGGTCCAGGGGCTGGCCAACACCTACACCGTCCGGCTCGTCGCCGTCCTCAACCGGATCTCCGTGTGGTGGCTGCTGATCGGGCTCGTGGTGATCGTGGGCGCACTGTTCGTGGGTCCGGACGAGCACCGGCCGGCGTCGTTCGTCACACATTTCGTGAACAACACCGGATTCACCAACGGGCTGTACGGGGGCATGCTCGGCCTGCTCGTCACCAGCTGGACCTTCACCGGCTTCGACGGCAGCTTCCACATGTCCGAGGAAACGGTTCGGGCGACGGTCAACGCGCCCCGGGGCATCACCCGCTCCATCGGCTATTCGGCGATCACAGGCCTGGTCCTCATGCTCGCCCTGGTGTACAGCATCGGCGACTACGACAAGGTGGCCGGCTCCTCGGCGCCGCCCGTACAGATCCTCATCGACGGGCTTGGCGTGACCACGGCAAAACTGCTGCTGCTGATCGTCATCGGCGCCATGCTCTTCTGCGGCCTGGCCAATCTGACCAGCAACACCCGGCAGATCTTCGCCTTCTCCCGGGACGGCGCGATGCCGGGCTCCCGCTGGTGGCACTCGGTCTCGCCACGCACTCGTACGCCGGTCAAGGCGGTGTGGCTCGCCGTCGCCTGCTCGCTGGCCCTGGTGCTGCCCGGCTGGTGGTCCCACACCGCCTTCACCGCCATCGTCAGCGTCAACGTCGTGGGGCTCTTCCTCGCCTATGCCGTGCCGATCTTCCTGCGGCTGCGGCTCGGCGCCGAGTTCCGGCCCGGGCCCTGGAACCTGGGGCGGTGGTCCACCCCTGTCGGTGTCCTCGCCGTCGCCTGGATCGTGCTCAGCAGCGCGCTGTTCATGCTGCCCCAGGCGTCGCCGGTCACCGTGGACTCCTTCAACTACGCGCCGGTCGCCCTGGCCGTCGTGCTGGTCGTCGCCACGGTGTGGTGGTTCGCCACCGCACGCCGCCGCTTCCAGGGGCCGGTCAGCTACGGCCGCCCGGACGAGGTCGCGGCGATGGACCTCGTGTGAGGGGGCCGCGGCTCCGGCGCAGGTGGTCCGGGGCGCCGGCCCTCCGGCCACCGCCTCCGCCGAGGCCGCGGCGCCCCAGGTCAGGCCAGTGGACGGGATCCGTACCGGTGGGGCGCGCCGACGGCGGAAGTGCTGGCAGAGCGTCCGGGCGGCGGTCATAGTTGGCGCACACCGTGCGTCTGAACCGCTGCTTCCGGACACCTGGGGGTCACCCGCCCATGACCAGAGCTTCAGAGCCGTCCCCGACCACGGCTTCAGAGCCGTCCCGCAGAAGCATCCTCGCCGCGGCGGCCGCCGCGGCCACGGCAGCCGGCGCCGCGGCCACCCAGGCGAGCCCGCCGACGAAAGCAGTCCCGAGACTCGTGGACAACCGCGCCTGGGCCTCGTACACCGACTGGCGCGGTGGCACCGCGCTGGGCGTGGCTGCCATCGCCGGCCCCCGCCCCGGCGTCGTGATCGCCGCCCCAGCCGGCCGCACCGACCACACCGATCCGCACACCGGCCGGACCACGACCTGGGAGTACGCCACCTGGACCTCCCCGGTGCACCGGCTCGCCGTTGGGTCCACCGAAGTCATCGCCTCCTGGAATGCGCACACCCCGGCCGGTACCTGGCTCCAGGCCGAGCTGAGGGGCACCTACGCCGATGGCACCAACACCCCCTGGTATGTGATGGGCCGCTGGGCGTCCGGCGATCAGGACATCAGGCGCACCTCCGTCGACAAGCAGACGGACGGCAGGAGCAACATCTGGACCGACACCTTCGCCATCGCCGACGCCGCCTCGGGGCTGCGCCTGGTGTCGTACCGCCTGCGTCTGACCCTCTACCGCACACCCGGCACCCGGATCACCCCGACCGTGTGGCGGCTCGGTGCCATGGGCTCCGACATCCCCGACCGCTTCACCGTCCCGGCCTCCACCCCGGGCCTCGCCCGGGAGCTGATCGTCCCGCGCTACTCGCAGGAGATCCACAAGGGCCAGTACCCGGAGTACAACAACGGCGGCGAGGCCTGGTGCAGCCCCACGTCCTCGCAGATGATCATCGAGTACTGGGGGCGGAAGCCCACCCCGGAGCAGTTGTCCTGGATCAACCCGTCATACACCGACCCGCAGGTCTGCCTCGCGGCCCGCCTCACCTACGACTACCAGTACCAGGGCTGCGGCAACTGGCCCTTCAATGCGGCCTACGCGGCGACGTACCAGGACCTCCAGGGCGTGGTCACCCGGCTGTCCTCGCTCACCGACCTGGAGACGCTGATCGCGGCGGGCATCCCGGCCATGACGTCCCAGTCGTTTCTGAAGGAGGAGCTGACGGGGGCCGGTTACGGCACCTCCGGCCATCTGATGACCGTGATCGGCTTCACCGCGGACGGCGATGTGATCGCGAACGATCCGGCCGCGCCGAGCGACGAGGCGGTGCGGCGCGTCTACAAGAGGCGTGAGTGGGAGAACATCTGGCTGCGGACCAAGCGGTACAACGCCTCCGGCAAGGTCGTCTCCGGCACCGGCGGCGTCTGTTACCTGTACTTCCCGGCCCGTCCCACCTCGCGGCAGCGCAAGGCGCTGGCGGCGGTGGGCGTCCGCTGACCCGGGGCTTTGCGGAGCAAGGCCTCTTCACCCGAGGCCCCGGGGACCGGGGGCCTTTCCGTGTGACCAAGGTCTCCGCCGCACCGGCCCATTCCGGTGGCAAGGTGGACACATCGGCGGGGGAGTCCACTGCACAGCCCAAGACCAGCGAGATGCCATGACCTCCACCTCGGCCACCGCCACCCGCGTCCGCGCCCGCACGGGCGGCCCGAAGGACGACGGCCCGAAGATCCTCGAGCACGTGGTGGGCTGGGTCCTCGTGGTGGTCCTCGCGATGCTCGTCACCCGGCTCGGCCTGCTCTGATCAAAACGGCCCAGGCATTTTCGGACCGGTCTCCGGCATTTCCCGAACGCCGTCCGACCTGTCGATCAAAGTCGAACATGCTGGTGGTGTCGTTCTGCAATACTGCGGATGTCCCGCCGGCAGTCGGAGACTTGGGCCGAAATTGAATAATAGTCAACAGCGAGGTGCGGTGCGCCCATCGGTGCGCGGTACCGATCGCTCCCTGGCGCGTCGCGCCGAACTCATAGCCATCGGGCGGAAGTTATTCGCCGACACGTCGTACGACGCGCTGTCGATGGACGACATCGCGCGCCATGCCCACGTGGCCAAAGGGCTGATCTACTACTACTTCAAATCGAAGCGCGGCTATTACCTGGCCATTGTCGAGGATTCGGTGACCGATCTGGTCACCACCGCGGCGGGCGGACTCGAACTGCCGCCGGTGGAGCGTGTGCACCGGACCATCGACCGCTATCTGTGCTACGCCGAGCACAACCAGGCCGCCTACCGCACGATCGTCAGTGGCGGTGTGGGCTTCGATGCCCAGGTGCACGCCATCAGGGACGGGGTGCGTGAGGCGATCGTGGCCACCATCGCCGAGGGGGCGTACGGACGGCGTGAGATCGCCCCTTTGGCGCGCATGGGCCTTCTCGGCTGGGTCTGCAGCGTGGAGGGCGCGACCCTCGACTGGATCGACCGGCTGGAGCTGTCCCGCGAGAGCATGCGCGACCTGCTGGTGAAGACGCTCGGCGGCACCCTGCGCGCCATCGAGGAACTGGAGCCCGCGTATGTCGCCCCGCCGCCCGCCCGCCGGGCCCTCTGAGTGTCATGGCTCCACTTGTACTCCTCCGAGCCGTCCTCGTACGTGGTCGCGGCGGTGAGTAACAGTAAGTGGACTAGACCGTTGCTCAAAGGTTTGGACCAATGTGACGCAGGGCTCCCCCCTTTCTTGAAGTAAGCGGTCGTTAACTGGTGACTCGGTGCCTCCGATCGGGCATACTCCAAGCGCCACAGCCGCTGGTCAGCCGCTTCCGCGACCCGGAGCGGCGACCATCGGCCGGTGCCAGTGAGACCCGGCGGAGCCGCCCCACCCAAGGCGTGTCCGTCGATGTGCCCAAGAGGGAGGAGAGCGTCGCCATGCCCGACCGCGCCCCGCAGCCGGTGGACCGTCAACTGCCCACGGACGAGGCCCGGGATCTGATCTCGCTCGTTCGTGACATCGCGCAGCACGAGATCGCCCCGAAGGCGGCCGAGGAGGAGG
This sequence comes from Streptomyces sp. NPDC001634, assembly GCF_040298185.1. Taxonomy (NCBI): domain Bacteria; kingdom Bacillati; phylum Actinomycetota; class Actinomycetes; order Kitasatosporales; family Streptomycetaceae; genus Streptomyces; species Streptomyces sp. NPDC001634. The sequence continues at coordinate 143,108 of NZ_JBEOZU010000004.1, forward strand.
ACGCCGGGCGCTTCCCGCGCGAGGTCTTCCGACTGCTCTCCGAATCAGGTCTGCTCGGTCTGCCGTACGACTCCGAGTACGGCGGCGGGGACCAGCCGTACGAGGTCTACCTCCAGGTCCTCGAGGAGCTGGCCGCGGCCCGCCTCACCGTCGGCCTCGGCGTCAGCGTCCACACCCTGGCCTGCCACGCCCTCGCCCACTACGGCACCAAGGAGCAGCAGGTCGAACACCTGCCCGCAATGCTCGGCGGTGGTCTGCTGGGCGCGTACTGCCTGTCCGAGCCGGCGTCCGGATCGGATGCGGCGTCCCTGCGGACCAAGGCCGTCCGGGACGGCGATCACTGGGTGATCAACGGGACGAAGGCTTGGATCACGCACGGCGGGATCGCCGACTTCTACACCGTGATGGCGCGCACGGGCGAGGACGGCCCGCGCGGGATCACCGCGTTCCTGGTCCCCGGTGACGCCGAGGGGCTCAGCGCTGCCGTGCCCGAGAAGAAGATGGGCATGAAGGGTTCGCCCACCGCACAGGTCCACTTCGACGGGGTGCGCGTGCCCGACGAGCGGCGCCTCGGGGAGGAAGGGCAGGGCTTCGCGATTGCCCTGTCGGCGCTCGACTCCGGGCGGCTCGGCATCGCGGCCTGCGCCATCGGCGTGGCCCAGGCGGCGCTCGACGAGGCGGTCGCGTACGCCACGGGGCGGCAGCAGTTCGGGCGGCCGATCTCGGATTTCGAGGGGCTGCGCTTCATGCTCGCCGACATGGCCACGCAGATCGAGGCGGGCCGGGCGCTGTACCTGGCGGCGGCGCGACTGCGCGACGCGGGGCGGCCGTTCGCCAAGCAGGCGGCCATGGCCAAGCTGCACTGCACCGACACGGCGATGAAGGTCGCCACCGACGCCGTGCAGGTACTGGGCGGGTACGGCTACACCGCGGACTTCCCGGTCGAGCGCTACATGCGCGAGGCCAAGGCACTGCAGATCGTCGAGGGGACGAACCAGATCCAGCGGATGGTCATCGCCCGTCACCTCGCCGGCCCCGAGTCGCGCTGAACCGGGGGCGTCTTGTGGATCTTCGCGGCATTGCGCTGATCCACAGGACACCCTTCTAGTCAGGGCCCGCCGCGAGCTGCTTCAGGCCGACCGGGGGCGCCGCGAGCCGCACCCACTCCGGGTCGTGGCGGCCCGGCAGGGTGCGCCCGCGGTCGGCCCAGGTCCTCATCAGCGCGCGGTAGATGGGCGGATCCTGGGGCTGTGGCGGCGGAAGCGATGCTGCCGGTGCCGGAACGAACACCCGTCGCCGACGCTCGGTCGCCGCATGTGTGGCGGTCATGCATGGGGAACGCCGGGGCGTGCGCACAGGTCACCGGCCCCGGTAATCGAGCGTGAGTTCCGTGAGGGCTCGTACGGGGCATGCGGCGCCTTCACCGGGTACGGCCGCCCGCCGCACGGTATCTGGTCCCCGTCGCTCATCTGACGTACCGTCAACTTCGTCGGCCGGGCCCCTGCCGCGCTTCCCGCCCGGCGGTGTCGACTGCCGTGCGCCCAGGGGGGCTTGCCGTGCCGACGACGACCGTCCCGTACCGCTCGACGAGTACCCCGTGCACCAGGTGCCCCTGTCGATGAAGCACGTCGCGACCGGGGACCGCAACGCATGCGACCGCTGCATGTTCCACGTCCTCGATCATCGGGGGCGGGCACTGCTCATCCTCGGGCTCGGGGTGTATCCCAACGTCGGGGTGATCGACGCGTACGCGACCCTGGGTATCGGCGACACCGTGCATGCCGTACGGGCGTCGGACGCGCTGTCGGACGGCCGGATGCGCACGGAGGCCGGCCCGCTGCGGATCCGGGTCGAACGGCCGCTGCAGGAGTTCCTGTTGGCCTGCGCGGCCCGCACTGTGGGAGCCGCACCACGTCCGGCGCCGTTGCGGCCGGCTCACCCTGGAGGGCACACGGTTCGTCCAGGCGGGCCGGTGCGAGGGCTGGATCCGGATCGGCGGCGAGGAGATCCGGCTGTCGGCCGGGGAGTGGACCGGCACCCGCGACCGCAGCTGGGGAGTGCGTCCGATCCCAAGCGAGACCCTGCTCTTCGACATCGAGCACCCCGAACCGCCCGTACTGGGCTGCGCGTTGCGACTCGCGGCGGACCCGGCGGCGAACACCGTCTTCCCGGTGTACGACATGCCGCGGCAGTACCGCACCACGCGTCTGGTCGCCGAGCACTCGGACCTGCCGGTGCCGCGCGTGCTGTGGCTGGAGGAGGGGAGCGGGCCGCTTGGGCCGTTCTTCGTCATGGCGCGCGCCGAGGGACGTGTTCCGCCGGACGTCATGCCCTGCACGTACGAGGGGAACTGGCTGCACTCCGCGAGTGACGAGGAGCGCGCACACCTCGAGTCGGCCTCGGTGGCGCTGCTGGCCCGTCTGCACGACCACGTGCCGGCCGGTGCGGCAGGGTTCCTCGAACTGCCCGGCGAGGGGAGCCCGTTGCGCCGGCATGTCGCCGCCCGGAGCGCGTACTACGCATGGGTCGTCGACGGCCTCGCGCGGTCGCCCCTCATCGAGGCCGGCTTCGACCGGCTCGACGGGCTGTGGCCGCACGAGGAGGGCGACGCCGTGCTCGACCGGGAGATGGCGGCCCTGGCCCCGCGCGAGGTGGACCTCGGCTGGACCGTCTATCTGCACCGCTTCTTCCAGGACCTGACCGTGCGCTCGGCGAAGTCGCAGTCCCGGCGGATCCGGACACACTGATCCTGCACCAGGACAGTCTGCGCGCCATGGTGGAAGGCAGTTACTGGAGCTGAGGCACCGGGCCCGAGCGACGGTGCTCGGGGTGAGACGCGAGGCGTCAGGCGGCGCGCCGCAGTGCCGGCATCCGCAACGGGCGCGAGCCCGGACCGCCGACGTGCGAGAACGGCTGCGTCCGCCAGTCGAGCCCCTGAGGCAGCGTCAACAGCAGGGCGGTGTCCTGCTCCTGGGGCTCCACGGACTCGTCCGCGGACCGGGCGTCGGCCGCCGCGCGGCCCGTGCCGGTGCAGACCGTGAGGCCGAACGGGTTCCACGGCGAGGCGCACAGCGCGTGCTCGGGCAGGACCTCCTCGTCCGCCAGGAGCGCGATGGGCTGGGCGCAGTCCGGGCAGACCACCCGGTACATCTCGAAGGTGTCGTACGCGTCGAACTCGTCGTCGTCGGGTTCGACGCCCTCCGGCTCGGGCTCGACGACCGGCTGCTGTCGCTTGGACATGGTGCGACCAGGGCGCTTCAGACTCTGCATGGGATTCTCCCCCTCGGGCTGGGCCGACAAGGCGCTGCGGCCTCGACCACAGCAAGCACTTCCCGTCCCGTCTCGGACGTAATCACGAGGACATCACGAAGCCTGTTCGGGCACTGTGGCGTTCGTCACATGCCGCCCGCAGATGCCCGGCGCGGCTGATTTGTCCCACGGACGGCTCACAGGCCGCCCTCGGTCACATCACAAACAGGGTATGACCTGCGCCGCTCAGGTATCCGCAGGGATCAAGCGCACTGTAGGTTCTTGCGCCATGGAGGAGCTGGACCGACAGATCGTGCAGCTGCTCGTCAAGGACGGGCGGATGAGCTACACCGACCTGGGCAAAGCCACGGGCCTGTCCACGTCGGCCGTGCACCAGCGGGTGCGCCGGCTGGAGCAGCGCGGCGTCATCCGCGGGTATGCCGCGGTCGTCGACCCGGAGGCCGTCGGGCTGCCGCTGACCGCCTTCATCTCGGTGAAGCCCTTCGACCCCAGCGCCCCCGACGACATCGCCGAACGGCTCGCCGACGTTCCCGAGATCGAGGCCTGCCACAGCGTCGCGGGCGACGAGAACTACATCCTCAAGGTCCGTGTGGCCACTCCCCATGAGCTGGAGGAGCTGCTGGCGCGGCTGCGGACGCTCGCCGGGGTGTCCACGCGTACGACGGTGGTGCTGTCGACGCCGTACGAGGCACGGCCGCCGCGGGTCTGACGGCCCTGCGTGCCGGGTGGTCCGCGTGAGGCGCGAGACTGTTCCTCATGAATGAGCGCACCGCCCCGTCGAAGACCGTCCTGCTGCGCCGAGGGGAAGTCCACAGCCCCGCGGATCCCTTTGCGACCGCCATGGTCGTCGAGCGCGGACAGGTCGCCTGGGTCGGCTCCGAAGGCGCCGCCGACGCCTTCGCGGAGGGCGTGGACGAGGTCATCGACCTCGACGGTGCGCTCGTCACCCCGGCGTTCACGGACGCGCATGTGCACACCACCTCCACGGGCCTCGCGCTCACCGGCCTCGACCTGTCCGGCGCGCCGTCCCTGGCGGCGGCCCTCGCCCTCGTCCGCGACTTCGCCGCCGCCCGCCCGGACGATCGCGTCCTGCTCGGCCACGGCTGGGACGCGGCCCGCTGGCCCGAACGGCGGACACCCCGGCGGGACGAACTCGACGAGCTCACCGGCGGCCGTCCCCTCTATCTCAGCCGGATCGACGTCCACTCGGCCGTCGTCACCACCGCCCTGCTGGATCTGACGCCGGGTGTCAGGGGGAAGGCCGGCTTCGCGGACGGCGAGCCGCTCACCCGCGACGCCCACCACGCCGTGCGGGCCGCCGCGTTCGCCGCGATCACCCCCGCCCAGCGCACCGGGGCCCAGCGCGCCGCCCTCGCGCACGCCGCCTCCCTCGGCATCGGGTCCGTCCATGAGTGCGGGGGCCCCGAGATCTCCTCCGAGGACGACTTCACCGGGCTGCTGCGCCTCGGCGCCGAGGCGCCCGGGCCCCGGGTCATCGGCTACTGGGCGGAACAGGCGGACGAGGGGGTGGCCAAAGCACGGGAACTCGGTGCGCTCGGCGCCGCGGGAGACCTCTTTGCCGACGGCGCCCTCGGCTCGCACACCGCGTGCCTGCATGAGCCTTACGCCGACGCCGGCCACACCGGCACCGCGTATCTGGACGCGGACGCCGTCGTCGCGCATGTGGTCGCCTGCACCGAGGCCGGACTCCAGGCGGGCTTCCACGCCATCGGCGACGCCGCCGTGACCTCCGTGGTCGAGGGTGTGCGGGCCGCCGCGGAGAAGATCGGTCTCGCCCGTATCCGTGCCGCCCGCCACCGGGTCGAGCACGCCGAGATGCTCACGCCCGAGACCATCGCGGGCTTCGCCGAACTCGGCCTGACCGCCTCCGTCCAGCCCGCCTTCGACGCGCTGTGGGGCGGCGATGACGGCATGTACGCCGAGCGGCTCGGCGTAGAGCGGGCCCGCACGCTGAATCCCTTCGCCGCACTCCTGCGCGCCGGGGTCCCGCTGGCCTTCGGCTCCGACAGCCCCGTCACCCCGCTGGATCCATGGGGCACGATCCGTGCGGCGGCCTTCCACCACACGCCCGAGCACCGGGTCTCCGTGCGCGCCGCGTTCACCGCGCACACACGCGGCGGCTGGCGGGCGATCGGGCGGGACGACGCGGGTGTGCTGGTACCGGGCGCGCCCGCGGACTACGCGGTGTGGCGCACCGACGAACTCGTCGTCCAGGCCCCCGACGACCGGGTCGCACGGTGGTCGACGGACCCCCGTTCCGGCACCCCCGGACTGCCCGATCTGACCCCGGGAGCCGACCTCCCCGTGTGCCTGCGGACCGTGGTGGGCGGCCGCACGGTGTTCGTGCGGCCGGGCGAGTGATCTCCTGGGGTGGCGCGGCGGCGGTCACTCGCCGCGGCCCCGCGGCGCGACCTGCGCATCCTCTGCTCTGACCAGGTCATTGGTGGAAGATTCGCAGGTCAAAGGGCTGTTGACAGCGAGGCGCAGAGGGCCGGTAGGTTCGGCCGGGTCCACCACCGGACGTCCGACCGGGGAACCTCCGTGCAGTTGCCGGAGCGCCGCTGGGTCAGGGGTGGTGTGCCGCACCGGCGCACCACCACTGGGAGCCAGGCTCAGCGCCCGTGCCACGGCAAGGGAACGTTCCGCCAGTCGGCAGGTGTGACCCGGGTGGGGCCCGGACGTCCAGTAGACAACGGCTTTCGGTCGACCCGCAGCCAGCGGGTCCCAGGTCGGCCCGAAGGGCGCCGGGCCCCGATCCGCAGCGTCATCCGGCTCAAACGCGAAACGAGCGTTCTTACCCGACTCTTACGGAATCGACACCCCTGTACGAACCTGCTGGTGCGTCCGTGCAGGCGAGGGACACTATGGTGGTCACCTGCGTACGGACATGAAGGGGCAGCAGTGAACGACGGCGACGGAACCCTTGCGGCAGGAGCCCAGGGGAGGCAGTTCGGTCCGCTCGGCACCGCTTTGGTGATCATTCCGACCTACAACGAGGCGGAGAACATCAAGACGATCGTCGGCCGGGTGCGGTCGGCCGTACCCGAGGCGCACATCCTCGTGGCCGACGACAACAGCCCCGACGGCACGGGCAAGCTCGCGGACGAGCTGGCGGCGGAGGACGATCACGTCCAGGTCATGCACCGCAAGGGCAAGGAAGGGCTGGGCGCCGCGTACATCGCGGGCTTCCGCTGGGGCCTGGAGCACGGCTACGGCGTTCTGATCGAAATGGACGCCGACGGCTCTCACCAGCCCGAGGAACTGCCGCGCCTGCTGACCGCGCTCAAGGGCGCCGACCTGGTGCTCGGCTCCCGCTGGGTGCCGGGCGGGCGGACCGTCAACTGGCCCCAGTCCCGCCGGTTCATCTCCCGCGGTGGCAGCCTGTACTCGCGGCTCGCCCTCGGCCTCTCGCTGCGTGACATCACCGGCGGCTACCGTGCCTTCCGCCGGGAGACCCTCGAGGGCCTGGGCCTCGACCAGGTCGCCTCGCAGGGGTACTGCTTCCAGGTCGACCTCGCCCGCCGCGCGGTCAAGGGAGGCTTCCATGTGGTCGAGGTGCCCATCACCTTCGTCGAGCGGGAGCTGGGCGACTCCAAGATGAGCCGCGACATCCTCGTCGAGGCGCTGTGGCGCGTCACGGCGTGGGGCGTGGAGGACCGGGTGGCCAAGATCACGGGTCGCAAGAAGTCTTCCTGAACCACAAGAAGTCCTCCTGAACCAGGAGAACGCCTTCTGAACGGTGCGGGGAGCCCATATGGGCTCCCCGTCGGTCAAACGGGTCAACCGGGGACCGCTTCTCGCGGTCGCTCGTAGGGGCGTAACCCCCTTATCCCGTATTGAGACTGCTCCAGGCACACTGGGGGCATGACGACTGGCGCACCGACTTCCTCGTACTCCGTCCGGCCGCGGCGTTCCCGGCTGCGCACCTTCCTGCCGCTGGGTATTGCCGCGTGGCTGGTGCTGGAGATCTGGCTGCTGACCGTGGTGGCGGGCGCGGCCGGCGGGTTCACGGTGTTCCTGTTGCTGGTCGCCGGATTCGTGCTCGGCTCGGTGGTCATCAAGCGTGCGGGTCGCCGTGCGCTCCAGAACCTGAACGAGATACTCCAGCGCGATGGCTCCCCGTCGAGCGGGGGCGGCAACGGGCTCATGATGCTCGGTGGCCTGCTGCTGATGCTGCCGGGTCTGATCTCCGACGCGGCGGGCCTGCTGCTCCTGCTGCCTCCGGTCCAGAGGACGGTGAGCCGGTACGCGGAGCGCACGATCGACCGCAAACTCCGCGAGGCGGTACCCGGCAGCTTCGGCGGCGCCTTCCAGCAGGCGCGTATGCACCGTCCCGACGGGAAGGTCGTCCAGGGCGAGGTCATCAGGGATGACGTGGAGGGGGCGGAGGATGCCCCGCAGGGCCCGCGTCCCCCGCTGACCCGCTGAGGGCCAAGGCGCCAGCTGGAGGCTACGACCCGCTGAGGGCCAAGGCGCCAGCCGGGGGCTACGACCCGCTGAGGGCCAAGGTTCCAGTCGGGGGCTTCGACCCGCTGAGGGCTGCGCAATCCCACCCGGAAAACACCGGCCTCCCGGTCACCCGTACCCTCAGGCGAACCGGTGGCTCACAAGAGTCACAAATGAAACAGTGGGCGCCACACGTCACACCGACGTATGGCGCCCACTGCTCACTGGCGTGCGCTGTATGCCGCGCAGCAACCCCCGGAGGGACTACGCGGACTTGCGGCTGTCCCGCGGATGTACCGCGATGTTCATCGCGCCGGAGCGGAGAACGGCCAGACGCTCCTCGAGGACCTCTTCGAGCTCCTCACGGGTGCGTCGCTCCATCAGCATGTCCCAATGCGTACGCGCGGGCTTGGCCTTCTTCTCTTCCGGGCCTTCGCCGTCCACCAGGAGTGCCTGGGCACCGCAGACCTTGCACTCCCACTCCGGCGGGATCTCCGCCTCGACCGAGAAGGGCATCTCGAAACGGTGCCCCTTCTCGCATGCGTACTCCACGGCCTGGCGCGGAGCCAGGTCGATGCCGCGGTCCGTCTCGTAGCTGGTCACCACGAGGCGCGTGCCGCGAAGAGCTCGCTCACTCATGAATCGTGCCTCCCGGGCTTGTCGCCCACAGGACAGGTGTCGCTGTCGTCGTCATCCGGTCAACGTCCGGTCGGCGGTAAAGATTCCCGTTCCGAGTCCCGTTCCGGGTCATGCGTCGCCGTCGTAGCCGCCCCTTGTTGTACCCACCGGCGCCCGGTTTGTCACATCTGCTAGCAGATGTCACCCAGCGTTTCGGCTCCTTTGACGCGCAGTAACGGTACGCCTGGCAGGCCAAACGCGTACACTACAGGCCTTTGCCGCCGGGCGCTAAATCCTCTCGGGGACCGGATTGCCCGCGTCGCGGACCGCCTGCCGCACGGGGACCCGCGCCAGCAGGGCAAATCCGATGGCGAAGAAGGCGACCAGCGAGATGATCGCATCCCGATAGCTCCCGGTCAGCTGGTAGGTGAGTCCGAACAGAAGCGGACCCAGCCAGCTCATGCCGCGGTCGCTCATCTCGTATGCCGAGAAGTACTCGGCCTCCTTGCCGGGCGGCACCAGATGGGAGAAGAGCGAGCGGGACAGCGCCTGGCTGCCCCCGAGGACCAGCCCGATGCAGGCCGCGAGGACGAAGAACCACGTCGGCGCGCCCGCGGGCAGGAAGTACCCGGCGCCGAGCGTCACGGTCCAGGCGACCAGCGAGCCGAGGATGGTGCGCTTGGCGCCGTACGTCCGGGCCAGCCGCCCCATGCCCAGGGCGCCGCCCACTGCCAGCACCTGCACCAGCAGCACGGCGGCGATCAGCGTGGACTGGCTCAGGCCCAGCTCCTCGGAGCCGTACACCGACGCCTGTGAGATCACCGTCTGGATGCCGTCGTTGTAGATGAGGTACGCCAGCAGGAAGGCCAGGGTGAGCGGGGTGCCGCGCATGTCCCGGACCGTCGCCGCCAGCTGCCGCCAGCCGTGCACCGCGGGAGTCGTGGACGTCGTACGGCGGTCGCGCAGCCGCTTGAGCGGTATGACCGTGAAGGCTCCCCACCAGATGCCCGCCGAGGCCAGACAGATACGGACCGCCGTCGACTCGGAGACACCGAAGGAGTCATGTCCCGTGAAGAGGACCAGGTTCCCGATCAGGACCAGCGAGCCGGCCGCGTAGCCGAAGGCCCAGCCGCGAGAGGAGACCGCGTCGCGCTCCTCGGGCGGGGCGATCTGCGGCAGATACGAGTTGTAGACGACCATCGAGACGGCCACCGACGCGTTCGCCACGATCAGCAGCAGACCGCCGAGCAGATAGCGGTGCCCGTCCAGGAAGAACATGCCCGTGGTGGCCGCGGCGCCCAGATACGCGCACAGGGCGAGCAGCGGCTTCTTGCGGCCGGTCCGGTCGGCCGCCGCGCCCGCGAGTGGCATCACGAGGATCGCCAGGACGACGGAGGCGGAGACGGAGTACGCGAAGAAGGAGCCCGCACGGACCGGGATCCCCAACGGGTGCACATAGCCGTCCCGGTCCGCCGCCGACTTGGCCACCGACGTCAGATAGGGGCCGAGGAACACGGTCAGCACGCTCGTCGAATAGACGGAGCACGCCCAGTCGTAGAAGTACCAGCCGCGCTGTTCGCGCCGCCGCTCGACGGCATCGTCGGCCGCCACGGCCTGCACGGTGTCGGTGCCCACCCGTGCCCTCGCTTCCCCGGGAACGTGACCGCGCGGGGTTGTTCAGACCCAGGTGCCCCGGTCTTCGAGGACCTTGCGCAGTGTGTCGATGTGATCGGTCATGATGCCATCCACTCCGAGGTCCAGGAGCCGGTGCATGCGATCGGCGTCGTTGATCGTCCACACATGGACCTGCAGCCCCTGCGCGTGGGCCGTGCGCACGAACCGGTGGTCGACCACGGGGATGCCCGACTGGGACTCCGGAACCTGGGCGGCGACCGCCGAACGGCGCAGCGCCACCGGTATGCCCCACGAGCGCAACCGCAGAGCGAGCACACCGCGGATGCCGTACGACGTGGCCAGTCGCGGCCCGGCCAGGCGCTGCGCGCGGCGCACGCGCGCCTCGGAGAACGAGCCGACGCAGATGCGGTCCCAGGAGTTCGTGCGCTCGATCAGCTCGAGCAGGGGGCGCAGCGCGGGCTCCGCCTTCATGTCCACGTTCCAGCGGACCTCGGGGAACTCCTCCAGCAGTTCCTCGAAGAGGGGTACCGGATCACTGCCCGCCACGCGCGCCTGTCGCACGTCCTCCCAGGGCAGGTCGGCGATCCGGCCCGCCCCGTCCGTCACCCGGTCCAGGGTCGCGTCGTGGAACGCGACCAGCTTTCGGTCGGCCGTGGCGTGCACATCCGTCTCGATGTAGCGGTAGCCCGCCGCCACCGCGCGCCGGAACTGGGTCACGGTGTTCTCCAGGCCGTCCGCCGCCCCGCCCCGGTGGGCGAAGGGGATCGGGCCGGGATGATCGAGATAGGGGTGGCGTATGAGGGTCTTCACCGGGGCAGTATCGCTCGCTCCGGTTGCCCGGTGGCAACGACCGTGCTGCGCCCCGGTGCCGGGGGGACGGCGAACATGCGCAGGAAGAGCTGGGCGAGCGGGCCGATGGACAGCGCGTACAGCACCGTGCCGATCCCGACGGTGCCGCCGAGGGCGAAGCCGGTCGCGACGACGGCGACCTCCACGGCCGTACGGATGACCCGGATGGGGCGGCCCGTGAGCCGGTGCAGCCCGGTCATCAGGCCGTCGCGCGGGCCCGGACCGAAGTTCGCGGCGATGTAGAGGCCGGTCGCCACGCCGTTGAGCACGATGCCCGCGAGGAGAAGGGGAACCCGTGCGGCCAGGGCGTGCACGTAGGGGAGCAGGGACAGGGTGGCGTCCATGGCGAAACCGATCACGAGGACGTTGGAGACGGTGCCGAGACCGGGGCGCTGGCGCAGCGGAATCCACAGCAGCAGGACGGTCGCGCCCACGATCGTGAGCACCACGCCCATGCTGAGTCCGGTGAGCTCGGCGAGACCCTGGTGGAGGACGTTCCAGGGCTCCAGACCGAGACCCGCCCGCACGAGGAGGGCGGAGCTCGCGCCGTAGAGCCCGAGTCCCGCGTACAGCTGGACCAACCGCCGTCCGAGCCGGTTCTTCATGGACGGGTCAAATGACGGGTCGGCGGACAAAACGTACCCCCTATGGAGTTGGTGGCCTGCGGCATGTCACTCTGTGGCTTGGAAAGAGAAGCCATCCATGGCCAATTCCGGGAAGGTGGACTGGGAAACATGGCGCAGTGGACATCGGCAGTGGGCGCGGCACAGCTGGCCCGGCTGCTCAACTCCCAGCAGGACCGTCCCGCCGGCCCCGGCACCCGCCGCCCGCCCGCCTACCGTGCGCTCGCCGACGGCATCCGGCTGCTCGTCCTGGAGGGCCGCGTGCCCGTCGCGGCCCGGCTGCCCGCCGAGCGGGAGCTGGCGCTGGCCCTGTCCGTGAGCCGTACCACGGTCGCTGCCGCGTACGAGGCGCTGCGCATCGAGGGGTTCCTGGAGTCCCGCCGGGGCGCCGGAAGCTGGACCGCCGTGCCGGCCGGGAACCCGCTTCCGGCACGCGGACTGGAACCCCTCCCGCCCGAGGCTCTGGGCTCGATGATCGACCTGGGCTGTGCGGCACTGCCCGCCCCCGAGCCCTGGCTCACCCGTGCGGTGCAGGGTGCCCTGGAGGAGCTGCCGCCGTACGCGCACACACACGGCGACTACCCGGCGGGCCTGCCGGCACTGCGCTCGATGCTCGCCGAGCGGTACACCGCGCGCGGCATCCCGACCATGCCCGAGCAGATCATGGTGACCACGGGCGCCATGGGCGCGATGGACGCGATCTGCCACCTCTTCGCCGGGCGTGGCGAACGCATCGCGGTCGAGTCGCCGTCGTACGCCAACATCCTCCAGCTGATGCGGGAGGCGGGCGCCCGCCTGGTCCCGGTGGCCATGGCCGAGGGGCTCGGCGGCTGGGACCTGGACCGCTGGCGCCAGGTGCTGCGGGAGGCTGCGCCGCGGCTGGCGTACGTGGTCGCGGACTTCCACAATCCGACGGGCGCGCTCGCCGACGAGGACCAGCGCCGCCGACTGGTGGAGTCGGCCCGCTCCGCCGGGACGGTACTGGTCGTCGACGAGACGATGACCGAGCTGTACCTCGAGGACGGCCTGGAGATGCCGCGCCCGGTATGCGGCTTCGACACCGCGGGCTCGACGGTCATCACGGTCGGCTCGGCGAGCAAGGCGTTCTGGGCCGGCATGCGCATCGGCTGGGTGCGGGCCGCCCCCGATGTGATCCGCAGCCTGGTCGCGGCACGCGCCTACGCCGACCTGGGCACTCCGGTACTGGAGCAGCTGGCGGTGAACTGGCTGCTCAGCACGGGCGGGTGGGAACAGGCGGTGGACCTGCGGCGCGGGCAGGCCCGGGAGAACCGGGACGAGCTGGTCGCGGCCGTGCGCCGGGAGCTGCCGTCGTGGGAGTTCTCGGTCCCGCAGGGCGGCCTGACGCTGTGGGTGCGCACGGGCGGACTGTCCGGGTCCCGGCTCGCGGAGGCCGGGGAGCGGGTCGGCGTCCGGGTGCCGTCGGGGCCGCGCTTCGGCGTGGACGGCGCGTTCGAGGGTTACGTTCGCCTGCCGTTCACGGTGGGCGGCGCGGTCGCTGAGGAGGCCGCGGTGCGGCTGGCGGCTGCGGCCCGCCTGGTGGAGACGGGCGCATCGGGACCGACGGAGACACCACGTACGTTCGTCGCCTGAACAGCGGCCGATGGCCGGGCACTTGACGGGGTGTCAGTAGGGGGCGGCTTGTCGGCTGTCGGTGATTGGATCCTGGGTCCTTGACTGGGCCGCTTGCTGTGGTGGCTGTCTGGTCGGTCGTCGGTGGCTCGGCGGGGTAGCAGTCGCCTGGGCGGCTGTTCGGAGGGGATGCCTTGACAGGCGCCTGGTCTGCTGGGTGGACCATCCGGTCGGCTTCGGCGGTCGGGTGCCTTGATGGGATTGCTCCGCGTTGACAGCCGCCTGGTCGGCCGTCGGCGGTCGGAGCCTCGACCGGCCCGCCCCGCCAGGGCGGCAGCTGCCTGGTCGGTCGGGCGTGGCCCGCGCGCCCCTCATCGGGCGCGCTCCGCCGAGTCGGCAACCGCCCTGATCCGATGTCCGTGGCCGGCGGCCCAGCGGCTACCGCCGCGTCGGCGAACGCCCTGTCGGTCCAGACGACCGAGGCCCGCCGCACACGGTTGCTGCCGGGGGGCGAGAAGCCGCATCACCACGTGGGGGAGCGCGGCCGGACGAAGTCGACGAGTCCCATGGTCGGTCGTCCGGGGCCGGGGTCCCGGCCTGGCGCCGGACGTCCGGTCAGGTTTCCGCGGCCAGCGCCTCCGCCGCCACCGCTTCGACGGGTTCGCTCCGGTGAGGCAGCAGTTCCAGGACCGCCTGCCGGTGGTTCTCGCTGGTCGCGTCGTCGTACGGGTCCGGGGTGGCCGGGACCTGGAGGCGGTGGACCGGGCCCGAGCCCAGGCGGGCGTAGCCGCGGCCGGGCGGAACGTCCTTGGTGGGCGTCGTGTGCGGCGGCGCGCCGAGGATCGCCTCCAGCTCGTCCGGTGTCGCCGGACCGAGCACCACGCGCGCGCGGGTGTGCTGCCGGACCGCGTCGGACAGACAGTCCACGCCGTCGAACTGCTCGGCGACCACGACCGTGACATTGGCCGCGCGCCCGTGCCGCAGGGGCACCTGGAGCAGAGCCTGGGGATCCCTGCGGCCGTCGGCCACGGCCAGGTGTCCGAGCGCGCCCGGCCGGTCCAGCAGGATCCACAGCGGGCGCCTGATGTCGTCCGGCGGCGGGTGCCCGGCCTGCCGGGCACGGTTCGCCGAGACCAGCCGCCGCTCCGTCTCGTGCGTCGCCCACTCCAGACTCGCCGCAGCCCCCGTGAGCCCGGACTCCACAGCCAGTACACCGTGGCGGCCCGTCAGACACGCGTACTCGCCGGTGCCGCCGCCCTCGACGACGAGGACGTCGCCGTACTGAAGCGCCTGGAGGGCGATGGAGCGCACCAGCGTCGTCGTACCGCTGCCGGGCTCGCCGACGATCAGCAGATGCGGCTCGGTGGAGCGCGGGCCCGTGCGCCACACCACCGGGGGGACGTCGCGCTGCTCCTCGCCGTATGTGAGGGGGAGTGTCCGCTGGACGCCGATCGGGTCGGTGAAGCCGAGGACCGTCTCGCCCGGAGCGGTCACGAAGCGCTGCGCGGCGATGTCGGTGGGCAGCGGAGGCAGCACCGTCACCGTCAGCTCGTTGCCCTCCTCGTCCCACCTGAAGTGGTACTCGCGGCCCCGGCCCGACTTGGCCTCCAGGAGCTGCTCGATCCGGGCCCGTGACTCGGCCTCGCCGTCCGTGAAGTAGGCGGGGTAGCGGATGAGGAGGCGCGAGATGCGGCCGGTCTCGTCGAAGTCGTAGGACGGGAAGGCCTGGGTCCAGTCCCCGCCGTGCGCGTACAGAGGAGCGGGGTCCTCGGCGGCCGAGAAGTACGGCACCAGCGCCTCGTAGAGCGACCGCAACCGCTTGATCTGCGAATCGTCCGGGCCCGTGGGCTGAGGCTGTCCTTGGTCGCGGCCCTTCCAGGCCGCCGCCGCCATGACCCCGACGAGGGCCAGCAACGGCCCGTACGGCATCAGGGCCACGACCAGGATCACCGAGGCGACCAGGAAGAGGAGCGGTCCCCGCCGGTCCTTCGGTGTGTCCGCCCACTTGCGCCGTCCGGCCCCGGCCAGCCGGCGCAGACCGCGCGTGATCGTGATCACCGGGTGGAGGATGTCGGTGGCGCCGTTGGCTGCCGTGCGTGCCAGCTCCCGGCTGCGGGCGATCTGTGCGCTGCCGTTGCTCAGGATGCGGGGGAGGGGGCGCCGGGCCACGTCTTTCTCCTGGGGGTGCGTGCGGAGGAGGGCGGGGTCAGAAGTTGATCCCGCCGAGGAGGCTCGCGAGACTCGCGCCACCTGCCTTGATGCTGGGGGCGATGGCGGTGCTCGAGAGGTAGAAGCCGAAGAGCGCGCATGTCGTCGCGTGCGTGCCCTTGAGGCCGTCCTTGCGGAAGAACAGGAAGACGACGGTGCCGAGCAGCACGACGCCTGAGATGTTGAGGATCATTTGCCTTCTCCTGGTTCGCGGGGACAGTCACCATGAGTCCTTCCAGGCTCACAGAATGTATCTATACGATAAAAGGTGCAACTGGGTGTAATTTCACGTATTTCACCCGGTTGGCGGGCCTGTCCTGCCCCCTTGAGCAGGTCTCTTGCGCTCAGTGGGCGCTGTGGTGATCTTTGCTTGGTTCGGTCCCCGCCATGTGCACTGGAAGCCAGTACGCTGGCGATTCACTCGTACGGCGTCACCGCTCGTCGCTGTACGAACCTGTGTACGACGGTTCCGCTCGCCGTCGTACGCTCCCGCAGTCCCCAGCAGTCGTAGTGAGAGGCGGTCCGGCCGATGAGTGAAGCCCCCGACCCCGAGGTCGTGGAGCTGGCGACCAAGATCTTCGATCTGGCGCGCCGAGGCGAGACCGAGATGCTTGTGGCGTACGTCGACGCGGGCGTTCCGGCCAACCTCACCAACGACCGCGGTGACTCCCTGGTGATGCTCGCCGCCTATCACGGCCACGCCGACGCCGTCCGGGCCCTGCTGGAGCGGGGCGCGGAGGCGGACCGCGTCAACGACCGAGGCCAGACCCCGCTCGCCGGGGCGGTCTTCAAGGGCGAGGTGGAGGTCATCCGGGCCCTTCTGGATGCCGGCGCCGACCCGGCCGCGGGCACCCCCTCGGCCGTCGACACCGCGCGGATGTTCGGCAAGACCGATCTGCTCGAACTGTTCGGCGCACACTGATCCGAATGCTCTGACCAGCAAAAACAACGAAAACGGGGGAGGCGGTACGGGGCCGCCCGAAATAAGGTCGCGGCAGCGAGAGACGCCGGGTCATCATGACGTCGTGATTCACGGACGCGATGGCTGGGCAGGTGTTGCCGCACCGCGCGGACCGTGATGCGGTCCGCATGGGCCACCGACGAGAGGCAGAGGAAGATGGTCTACAGCAAGCAAGAGACGGCGGGCGCCCCGACGTGTTGTCACGCGGCCAGGTAGTGCGTGTTCCCCGGTTGCGTCGACGCTTGATGTGAGGCTGTTTCCCATGTTCGAACCGGTCATAGCGCCCAGCGGTACGCTGCTCGGCCTCCTCCAGAGGGGCCGCGGCGACGGCACGTTGCACGCGCTCACCGCACCGCGGGCCGAAGCGCTCGCGGCTCTCAACCACTGTGTGCTGCGCGACCCCCGCCACGACTGGCAGGTCGAGAGCCGCTCCCTGTACTACGCCCGGCTCTACCTCGATCTCAACGGCGAGCTGGACGACATCGAGGCACACCTCTTCAGCGCCGAGGACGTCCTCGACACCGACGACTGGCGCACCGGGCTCGCCCTGGCGGTCCTCGGGCACCTCGCCTCGTACGGCAGGCGCGACGCGCTCGAACTGCTGCGCAGGTACGCCGCCTCGGGCACCAACTGGGCCTGGGCCCTGGACGAACTGGCGCTGCGCGACGACGACGCGGGGCTGCGCGCTCTCGCCGCTCCCGTTCTGGCTCGCTTCCCGGCCGATGCCGAGGGCGAGGCCGAACTGGCCGCCGCCGTCCGGGACGCCTTCGAGCGACGGCCCTGGCGGCTGTGGGCCGACGACCCGCGCGAATCCATCGCCACACGCGTGCGTGCCGCCCAGGAGGCCGGCTGCTTCGACCGCTGGCAGCGGCAGCTGCGACCCCACGGACCCCAGCCGGGGTGGAGCGTGCAGGCCGTCTTCGACTGGGCCCAGGAAGGCATCGAACGCGGCGCCGTGCGGCACATCGCCGCCGCACGGTGTCTCGTCGCCGTCGCGGGCCCCGAGGACCGCCCGGAGATCGTCGAGGCCATCCGCTCCGGCAGCGACGGAGCTCGCTGTACCGCCCTGCGCTACCTCGCCGACAGCAACGACCCCGATGTCCTCGACCTCATCGAGGCCGCCGTGTTCACCGGGTCCGCGCTCGTCGTCGACGCGGCCGTCGCTGCATTCGAACGCTTGCGCAGTGTCGCCGCCGTCGACCGGGCGCGCGGCTGGGTCCACCGGCCGGACGCCCTGGGTGCCGCCGCCGGGCGCATGCTCGCCTGCCGGGGCGGCACACAGGACAGCGACCTGGTGCTCGCGGCGCTGCGGGAAGCGGTACGGGGCGAGGGCCCCGACGCGCCGACCGTGTGGTCCCTCGTCGACGGCGCCGGACGGCTCGGCATCGCCTGCGCCGCACCCGTGCTGCGGCATATCTACCGCGAAACCGCATCGTCCCATCTCCGCGGCCGCGCCGCCCGCGCCCTGGCCGCCACGGACCCGTCCTTCCCCGCCGGGTTCGCCGTCGAATGCCTCTGGGACTGCGAGGAGTCCACCCGCGAGATCGCCGCACGGCACGCCGAGACCGGGGACGCCCGGGTCGTCGAGCGGCTGCGCCGGCTCGCTGCGGATCCCGCCGAGGAGGCCGAGGTCCAGACAGCCGTACGCAGCCGGATCGGGCCCGACATGCCAGCCGTATGAACGTTCGGTGACCCGGGAGTCAGGATCATATGGACACGGGCTGACCTGCTCGGCTGCGCAGCCCAACGCTCACAGGACGTTCCCCGGCAGGAAAGATCGACGTTGACGCGGCCACGTCCGGCACGGCGAGAACACGGGTATGCGTGTCGTCATCGTGACCGAATCCTTTCCCCCCGATGTGAACGGCGTGGCCCACTGCGCGCTCCAGACCGCCCGGCACCTCGTCGATCGCGGTCACGCTCCCCTCGTCGTCGCCCCGGCCACTGCTGCCGCCGGGGCCGGGGCCGACGCTCTCGCGCCGTGCCCCGTCATCCGTGTCCCCTCTCTTCCGCTCCCCGGCTACCCCCAGGTGCGCGTCGCCCTCCCCAGCCGACGCGTCGCCGCGGCCATCGCCGCGCACCGCGCCGACATCGTGCACCTGGCCAGCCCCTTCGTCCTCGGCGTCCGCGGCATGGCGGCCGCCGCCCGGCTGGGCATCCCGGCCGTCGCCATCTACCAGACCGACCTGGCCGGTTACGCCCGTACCTACATGGGCGCCGGCGAGGCCGCGGCCTGGCGGCGCATCCGCTCGGTGCACGCCGCCGCCGACCGCACGCTCGCGCCCTCCAGCGCTGCCCTGCACGACCTCGAGGCGCACGGTGTGCCCCGGGTGGAGCTGTGGCCGCGTGGCGTCGACACCATCCGTTTTCGGCCCGACCTGCGGGACGAGGCGATCCGCCGGGAACTCGCCCCGAACGGCGAGCTGATCGTCGGATATGTCGGCCGGCTCGCTCCCGAGAAGCATGTCGAACTCCTGGCCGGTGCCTGTGGCCTGGACGGCGTGCGCGTCGTCGTCGTGGGCGACGGGCCGAGCGAGACGACCCTGCGGGGCGCCCTGCCCGGCGCCGCCTTCCTCGGCCGCCGCACCGGCGACGAACTCGCCCGGATCTTCGCCTCGCTGGACGTCTTCGCACACACCGGCCCGTTCGAGACGTTCTGCCAGACCGTGCAGGAGGCCATGGCGAGCGGTGTCCCGGTCGTCGCCCCCGCCGCGGGCGGACCGCTCGACCTGGTGGCCCACGGCCGCACCGGACTGCTCGTGCCGCCCGGCGACGAAGACGCCGTGCGGGACGCGGTGGCGGCCCTGGCCGCCGACCCGGCGCTGCGGGCCGCGTACGGCGCCGCCGGACGTACCACCGTCGAGGGCCGCACCTGGGCCGCAGTCGGCGACCAGCTCATCGGGCACTACGCGGACGTGCTCGCCGCGCGGCGGACGGCGGTGGCGGCATGAGCTTCGCCACCGAGCGGGCCGGAGGCGGTCTGCGGATCGTGCGGCTCGCCAACTTCGTCGCGCCCGCCTCCGGCGGTCTGCGCACCGCGCTGCGCGAGCTGGGCAAGGGCTTCAAGGAGGCCGGCCACGAGCCCGTGCTGATCGTCCCCGGCGAGCGCCACACCGACCAGGAGACCGAGCAGGGCCGGGTCATCACCCTGCCCGGGCCCCTGCTGCCGGGCACCGGCGGCTACCGCGTCCTCACGGACAAGCGGCGTGTTGCCGCACTCCTGGAGGAACTGGACCCCGACCGCCTGGAGGTCTCCGACCGGACGACGCTGCGCTGGACCGGTAAGTGGGCGCGCCGCGCCCGCGTACCCGCCGTCATGGTCTCCCACGAGACCGCCGACGGTGTCCTGCGCACCTGGGGCCTGTCCGAGAACCTGTCCCGGCGCGCTGCAGACGCCCTCAACATCCGTACGGCGCACACCTACGCGCGCGTGGTGTGCACCACCGAGTTCGCCGAACGGGAGTTCGTGCGGATCGGCGCCCGCAATGTCGTACGGGCCCCGCTGGGCGTCGACCTGGAGCAGCGGCACCCCGCGCTGCGGGACGCGGCGCTGCGCGACCAGTACGCCCGTGGGGACGAGACGCTGCTCGCCATGTGCTCCCGTCTCTCCGTCGAGAAGCGGCCCGGCACGGCCCTGGACGCCCTGGAGGCGCTGCTGCGCCGCGGGCGGCGCGTGGTGCTGGTGGTCGCCGGGGACGGACCGCTGCGAGGCCGGCTCGAACAGCGGGCACGCGAACGGGGGTTGCCCGTCACCTTCCTGGGGCACGTCGGCGACCGGGACCTGCTCGGGGCGCTCCAGGCCTCCGCCGACGTGTGCCTGGCACCGGGGCCCGCCGAGACGTTCGGGCTCGCCGCCCTGGAGGCCATGGCCTGCGGCACGCCCGTGGTGGCCAGTGCCTTCTCCGCGTTGCCCGAGGTGTTCGGCTCCGCCGGCGCCACCGCCGTGAACACCGGCGACGCCTTCGCGGACGCGGTCGAGCTGCTCATGGAGCGTTCCGAGTGCGAGCGCCGGGAGGCTGCACGCGCGCGTGCCGAGTGCTTCGGGTGGAAGACCGCGGTCGACGCGTTCCTCACGGCGCACGACGCGCAGGCGGGCGGCGCGCCACCGGCCGCCGGTGACACCCGTGTGCGGGGCATCGCTCGGGAGGGCGTGCGATGAGACCGCTGCGGTTCGTCGCGCTCGGCGACTCACTGACGGAAGGTGTGGGCGACCCCGTCGGGGACACCTGGCGGGGGTGGGCCGCGCTGCTCGCCGAGGGGCTCGGCCCCGCCGACGCTCCCGCGGAGTTCACCAACCTCGCCGTCAGCGGCGCGCAGACCCGGGACGTCCTGGAACGGCAGACCCCCGAGGCGCTCTCTCTGCACCCGGACATCGTCTCCGTCGTCATCGGCGTCAACGACACCCTGCGCTGCACCTTCGACATCCATGCCGTCGCCGCCCGGCTCGACAAGGTGTACGCCGCCTTCCGGGCCCAGGACACGGTGGTGCTCACGGCCTGTCTGCCCGATCCCGGGACGATGCTCCGCCTGCCGGGGGCGCTGGCGCGTCCGCTGGCCCGGCGGCAGCGGGCCGTGAACACGGTCGTGCATGCCCTGTCCGAGCGCTACGGAGCGATGCATCTGCACGCCGCGGAAGGGGCCTGGGTCGGCGACCGCGCCATGTGGAGCGCGGACCGGCTGCATCCTGGGGAGCGCGGGCACCGGCAGCTCGCCCTGCGCTTCCACGCACTGCTCGCCGAGGCGGGCCTTGCGACCGGCACCGCGCCCTCGGCCGAACCCGAGTTCCCCGTGCCCACCCGCTCGGCCAGCCTGTGGTGGCTGGCCACCGCCGGCACGGGCTGGGTGGCGCGGCGGTGCACCGATCTGCTGCCCCAACTGCTCACCCTGGCCGCTGCCGAGGTGCGCCACAAGGCCCGCGGAACCAGCGCCCGACTGGACCTGAGTGCCTCGCATGCGGTGGCGTCCGCGCTGGCCGCGCTGTCGGTCGCCGAACAGCCGGACGCCGCCTGAGCGGCCGTTCAGCGGCGGCTCAGCGGCGGCTCACGACGGTGAAACGGACGGGGGTGCCCGGAGTCGACTGGGCCGCGGCCGCGAGGTCGGCGGACCGGACGACCGCGATCACCGGGTACCCCCCGGTGGTCGGATGGTCGGCCAGGAAGACGACCGGCCTGCCGTCGGGCGGTACCTGGACCGCGCCCAGAACCATCCCCTCGCTGGGGAGTTCGCCCGGCCGGGCACGTTCCAGCACGGGGCCCTCCGTGCGCAGGCCGATGCGGTTGCTCGCGGAGGACACGCGGTACGCGCGCGTGACGAGGGTGCGGATCGCATCCGCCGTGAACCAGTCGGCGCGCGGCCCCAGCGTCACCCGCAGCACCAGCTCGGCCGGCGGACCCGGCTGCGGAACGGCGTCCACGCGCGCGTGGGGACCGATCGGCCTCCCCAGGGGGAGCACGGCACCGTCCGTGAGTGGCGGCGGCCCGAGCCCGGAGAGCAGGTCCGTGGACCGGCTTCCGAGGACCGGCTCCACGGCCACCCCACCCGAGACACCCAGGTAACTGCGCACTCCGGACCGGGCGGGCCCGACGTCGAGCAACGCGCCGCCCGGCACCCGCACCGGCGCCCCCCAGGGCGCGGGACGGCCGTCCACGGTGACCTTGCAGGGCGCACCGCCGACCGCGACAACGACCGTCGAACGGGGCCGCACGGCACAGCCGTTGAGCGTCGTCTCCAGGACGGCCGCCGCGGGCGGATTGCCGACCAGCCGGTTGACGAGCGCCGCCGCGGGCGCGTCGAGCGCCCCGGAGCGCGGCACCCCGAGATGGGCATGACCGGGCCGCCCTTGGTCCTGCACGGTTGTCAGCGCCCCGGCCCGGACGACGGCGAGCGCACGGTCCGTCATCCGGACCCCACCGGGACGAAGCGGACGCGGGCGCCCGGGGCGAGCAGAGCGGCGGGCACGCGCGCGTGGTCCCACAGGACCGTGTCGGTCGTGCCGATGAGCTGCCAGCCGCCCGGCGACGAGCGCGGGTACACGCCCGTGTACGGGCCCGCGAGCGCCACCGAGCCCGTCGGCACGGCCGTGCGCGGGGTGGCTCGGCGCGGCACGTCGTAGCGGTCCGGCAGACCGGTGAGATAGCCGAAGCCGGGCGCGAACCCGCAGAACGCGACCCGGAACTCGGCCGCCGCGTGGATCCGCGCCACCTCGTGAGGCGGCACGCCCCACAGGGCGGCCACCTCCGGCAGATCGGGACCGTCGTACCGTACGGGGATCTCGATCGCGTCCTCGGCGCGCGCGGGCACCGGCGGGATCTCCCATGCGGCGAGCCGGGCCGCGAACCGTGAGGGATCGGGCAGGCCGTCGAGGAGGACCGTTCGGGCGGCCGGGACGATCTCACGTACCGTCAACTCGCCGGCGGCCCTGCGGCGCAGCAGTTCGGCGTGCAGGGCCTGCGCCTGCTCGCCGGAGGACAGCTCGACGAGCAGGGCCTCGTCGCCCACGGGCAGCGCCCTCATGCGAAGGCCTCCACGCGTACGCCCGAGGCCTCCAGCTCGGCACGCACCCGGCGGGCCAGCTCGACCGCGCCGGGCGTGTCGCCGTGCAGACACAGGGAGCGCGCCCGTACGGGGATGTCGCGTCCGGAGTGCGCGGAGACGACCCCGAAGCGGGCGAGGCTCACCGAGCGCTCCACGACCGTGTCCGCGTCGGTGACCACCGCGCCGTCCTGGCCGCGCGGCACGAGCGTGCCCTCATCGGTGTAGGCGCGGTCCGCGAACGCTTCGGTGACGACCGGGAGTCCGGCCTTCTCGGCCACCTCGAGCAGGCGTGACCCGGGCAGACCCAGCACGGGCAGCGCAGCGTCCGCGAGCAGCACGCCGTCGACGACCGCCTCCGCCTGCCGCTGGTCGTGGACGACCCGGTTGTAGAGCGCGCCGTGCGGTTTCACGTACGACACGCGGGAGCCCGCCGCACGCGCGAAGACCTCCAACGCACCCATCTGGTACGCCACTTCTGCGGCCAGCTCGGCGGGCGGCACGTCCATCGCACGCCGCCCGAAACCGGCCAGGTCGCGGTAGGAGACCTGGGCGCCGATCCGTACGCCGCGCTCGGCCGCCAGCTCGCACACCCGCCGCATGGTGGCCGCGTCCCCGGCGTGGAATCCGCAGGCCACGTTGGCGCTCGTGACGACGGACAGCAGCCGCTCGTCGTCGGTGAGCTGCCACCGGCCGAAGCCCTCGCCGAGGTCGGCGTTCAGATCGATCATGGTCCCTCCTGGTCGGGCGACGTCAGGCGACGCGGTACTGGTCGTCGCGGGCGTCGGTGATGAACATCTGCCCCGGTGCGTGGGTGATGGCGAACGGCGGGCGCGAGGCCGTCACCGCGGCCTGCGGGGTCACACCGCAGGCCCAGAACACCGGGATGTCGTCCGGTTCGGCGTCCACCGGGTCGCCGAAGTCGGGTCGGCCGAGGTCATCGATGCCGAGGCCCGACGGATCGCCGCAGTGTACGGGGCTGCCGTGGACGGCCGGGAGCAGACTGCTCTCGCGGATGGCGGCCGCCAGGTGCTGCGGCGGAATCGGGCGCATGGAGACCACCATGGGGCCGTGCAGCCGCCCCGCCGGACGGCACTGGCGGCTGGTCACGTACATCGGGACGTTGCGGCCCTGCTCGATGTGGCGCATGGGGACGCCCGCCTCGGTGAGGGCCCACTCGAAGGTGAAGCTGCAGCCGATGAGGAAGGAGACCAGGTCGTCGCGCCAGTGGGCGACCACGTCCGTCGGCTCGTCCACCAGTTCGCCGTCCCGCCACACCCGGTAGCGCGGCAGATCGGTGCGCAGGTCGGCGCCGTCCGCGAGGAGCGTCGACCAGGAGCCGGCGTCGGTGACGTCGAGGACCGGGCAGGGCTTCGGATTGCGCTGGCAGAACAGCAGCGTGTCGTAGGCCCAGTCGGCGGGGACCGAGATCAGGTTGACCTGGGTGTGGCCCGCGGCGGCCCCGGCCGTGGGGCCGGTGAGACCTTCCCGGAAGCGGGCCCGGGCGTCTTTCGCGCTCCACGTGTGCGCGTGCTCGTCGACAAGGGTCAGGGGGCGGTCTTCCGTACGGTTCACAGCAGTTCCTTCCCGCGTGTCTCCGGAAGTCCCAGCAGCGCCAGTGCCGCGAGGC
This sequence comes from Streptomyces sp. NPDC001634, assembly GCF_040298185.1. Lineage (NCBI taxonomy): Bacteria > Bacillati > Actinomycetota > Actinomycetes > Kitasatosporales > Streptomycetaceae > Streptomyces > Streptomyces sp. NPDC001634. The sequence continues at coordinate 167,490 of NZ_JBEOZU010000004.1, forward strand.
CGTATCCGATCGCGCCGAAGACCAGCGCACCGCCCACGCCCCAGCTGTCGGCCAGGAAGCCCACCAGGGTCGGGAAGACGGCGCCCACGGCGCGGCCGGTGTTGTAGGTGAAGCCCTGCCCCGTGCCCCGCACCGCGGTCGGATACAGCTCGCTCAGATAGGACCCGAAGCCGCTGAAGATCGCCGACATGCAGAACCCGAGCGGGAAACCGAGAAGCAGGAGAAGGGTGTTGGCGCCGCTCGGGATGTTCGCGTACGTCAGGATGCAGATCGCCGAGAGCAGTGCGAAGAGCCAGATGTTGCGCCTGCGGCCCAGCCGGTCGGTGAGGTATCCGCCGGTCAGGTAGCCGATGAAGGCTCCGGAGATCAGGAAGGTAAGGTACGTGCCGGTGCCGACGACGGACAGGCCGCGTTCCGTCTTCAGATAGGTCGGCACCCAGGTCGCCAGCGTGTAGTAGCCGCCCTGCACACCGGTGGAGAGCAGGCCCGCGAAGACCGTCGTGCGCAGCAGACCCGGGGCCTCGGCCGTGCCCGGCTTGAAGATCGCCGCGAAGGAGCCCTTCCGGTCGCTCCGTTCGCGCACGGCCGTCGCCACCGGGGCGTCGTGCACCCGGCGGCGCACCCAGATCACGAGCAGGGCGGGCAGTGCGCCGGTCCAGAACATCACGCGCCAGGCGAGGTCGTTGCCGACGAAGGAGAAGACCAGGGTGTAGACGACGGCGGCGAGCGCCCAGCCGACGGCCCAGGAGCTCTGGATCGCGCCGAGAGTACGGCCCCGGTGTTTGGCGCTTGCGTACTCGGCGACCAGGATCGCGCCGACCGCCCACTCGCCTCCGAAGCCAAGGCCCTGGAGGGCGCGGAAGACCAGCAGCGTCTCGTAGGTGGGCGCGAAGCCGCAGGCGACCGTGAACACGGCGTAGGTGATCACGGTGATCATCAGGGCCTTGACCCGTCCGATGCGGTCGGCGACCACGCCCGCGACGGCACCGCCGACCGCGGAGACGACCAGGGTGACCGTGGTGAACAGGCCGGTCTGGCCGCTGTCCAGACCGAAGTGGGCCGCCAGCGCGACCATGCTCAGCGGCAGCGTGAAGTAGTCGTAGGAATCGAGGGCATAGCCGCCGAAAGCGCCCGCGAAGGCGCGACGGCCGCGCGGCCCCAGGGCGCGCAGCCAGCCCAACGGGCCGTCGCCGGCGCTGCGTTCATCCGTTTCCGGCCGGGTGTCGGAGGTCAGCGCCTCCGGCGGAGGGGTTGTGCTCATGGGCACCTCGCAGATGAGGGACGGAGGGTGCTGGGAACTGAGCTGTGCCGTGCGGAAGCCGCGGCGCCGCAGTGGAGAGCGGGGCGGCGCCGTGCGTAGCAAGGTAGAGGATCGTTGAACGATCCTTCAATACCCATGTTGTTTCGTCCTTGTATCTGCGATTGAATTCCGGTCATGGCAGAGCAGCTGACGGGACTGGCCGACGACCGCGCGCTTCTGGGGCGCACCAGCACCGCCGAGCGGGTTTCGGACATCCTCAGGAGCCGGATCGCCGAGGGGTACTTCCCGCCCGGCACCCGGCTGTCGGAGGACAGCATCGGCGGTGCGCTCGGCGTCTCCCGTAACACGCTGCGGGAGGCGTTCCGGCTGCTCACGCACGAGAGGCTGCTCGTCCACGAGTTGAACCGGGGGGTCTTCGTACGGGTTCTGACCGTCGAGGACGTCGAGGACATCTACCGCACCCGCAGGCTCGTCGAGTGCGCCGTCGTACGGGGGCTCGGTGAGCCGCCGTACGCGCTGGAGGGACTCACCGAGGCCGTCGCGGCGGGACGGCGGGCAGCCCGCGACGGCGACTGGAGCGGGCTGGGCACGGCCAACATCCACTTCCACCGGGAACTGGTGGCCCTCGCGGGCAGTGCGCGCACGGACGAACTGATGCGGAGCGTCTTCGCCGAACTACGACTGGCCTTCCATGTCGTGGACGACCCGCGGCGACTGCACGAGCCGTATCTCGTACGCAACCAGCAGATCCTCGAGACCTTGCAGGCGGGAGAGTGCGACCGGGCCGAGGAACTGCTCACGGTCTACCTCCAGGACTCGCGCGCGGGCCTCGTCGAGGTCTACGGGCGCCGGGTGGCCGAAGGAGGATAAGGGGCCGCGCCCCGACGGGACGCGCCCTGTAGGGGCGCGGGGAACTGCGCGACCAGCCACGCACGGCCCGCACGGGAAATGCGACCGCGCTTCCGGCTCCCCCGGCGGAGCGCCGTCGTTTGGGCCGTTGTCAGACCGAGGACCTAATCTGTGCACCGTGACTTCGCCTGCATCGACGGACCGTGTTCCGCCCCAGCTCGGCGCGGGGCCGCGCCCCGCTCCGGGACCGGCCGCCGACGAGGGGCTGGCGCGGCGGCTGCGCGCGCTCGCCTGCACCGCGCCGCTGCACGACCTCGACGCACGCAAGGCGAACCTCGCGGGGGAGTACTCGGTGTACGGGATGGCGGAGGTCGCCCTTGCCGCCATCGACCTGGTCACGCTGAACATGGACTTCGACACGGGCGCCGACCACGACCAGATAGTGGCGCGCCTCATCCCGCGCATCGCCGCCCAGGCCCCGCAGCGCCCGGTCGCCGAGCACGAGAGGGTGGCCCGCTGGGTCCTGGAGAACCTGATCAACGTCGGCAGCGTCGACCGCGGCTTTCGAGCCGTATACGGCACATTTGCGCCGGATGGTGCATATGTCCGCCGTGACTACGACTTCAAGCTGATCGAAGAGGTGCCGGGGTACGGCGGAAGCGTCTACCTCCGTACGACGGACGAGGCGGTCAACGTCCTCGTCGGCGCCCTCGACACGGACGTCACCAGCGCCCAGATCGCTGCCGAGGTCAAGCTGGAGGTGCTGATCAGTCGCGGACGCCTGGCCGACGCCCAGCTCGCGGCCGAGCAGGCGCGCTACCGGACCGTGCAGTACTCGGAGACGCTACGCAAGGCCCTGGACGCGACCCGGCGCAACGTCCGGGCGGTGGACTGGCTGAACGCGGTACCGGACATGATCGCCGAGGCCCTCGACCACGTCGCCGACCGCTACCGCCACGAGAACGCGATCCTCACCAACATCCGCAAAGCCCGCGACGAGTCCGAGGACCCCGAGCAGAAGCGGCGCGCCGCCGAACTCGTCGACATCGTCAAGGACTGCATCCGCAGGCACACACAGCTGCAGTCACGGCTCCTGGAAGCCGGACCGCTGTTCCGCGCCGAGCAGGACCGGCAGGCGTTCGCCACGCCGATGACGACGTCGGGGATAGATCTGTACGGGCATCTGGTGGCACCGGTGCTGCCGCTCCCGCTGGAGCAGGCGATCCGTGTCACCGACGCCTTCTTCGCCCAGGGGACGGGGCTGCGCACCCCCGGTTCTGTGCGGGTCGCGGACCTCGTCGACCTGCTGCTGACGCCACCGGTGGAGCGCGAGCACCTCGGGGCCGAGATGCCCGAGCCGGATCTGATCGCCACGCCGGACGACAGCCGGTTCAGCGAGGAGCAGCTGGCCGCAGCCATGGAGCTGCTCGACCTGCCGGCGGATGCGCCGCGACGGCTGTCCGGGCTGCTCACCGAGGCCCGCCGTCGGGATCCCGATCTGCCGTATCTGGTTGCCCTGTTGGCCGTGCATGCGGCCAGCCCCCCGGTTGGCACGGCCTACCGGCAGGGCGAGGAGAAGCTGTTGTTCGCCGTGGACGACGGCACGGAGCTGGACGATCCCGAGTTCGGCGGTGCGGACCTGATCGTCGGCACGGCTCTGCTGGATGCGGCGGGAATGGCCGCGGACCGGACAGAAGCGGCATGACCAGCAACACATATCAGCGCAACGAGGAGCCCCAACCGTGACCGAGCACGTCGAGTGGAGTGAGCCGGAGGCCGCCGCCCCGTCGGTGAGCAGCGCCGTCACCCCCGCCGACGCCGCCGACGCGGCGCGGCTCGTCGCGTTCGGGCTGCAGCCCAAGCTCCAGCCCGCCCGTGACCAGGAGTACGCGGAGCTGCTGCGCCGCTACCGCGAGGACCCGCCGTTCGCGCGGCTCGCAGACGCCGTCGCCACCGGGCTGGGCCTGGTCGTCCTGGAGGTTTCCCCGCGCGCGGGGATGGCCGTGACCGCCGCCGAGGACTCCGTGTTCGCCGTCCGTATGGGCGACTACGCGCGTCGCACGTCGTCCGACTCCGGTGACCGCTTCCTGCACGGTCTCGCCCATCTTGCCGTCGCCGCCCTGGCGTTCCCACGCCCCGAGGACCTGGCCGACGACGGCTACATCGGGCGCGTCACGGTCAACGGCGTCGACGCCTTCGTACGCCAGGCCTGCCGCCGGCTGGAGGAGCGGGCCGAGGAACAGGGCGAGAACACCGACCCGGCGACGGACGCGCCCGGCCTGGAGGCGGCCTGGCGGATCTGGGCCAGACGCAGCGCGACCGGGGCCACCAAGGATGCGCGCAGGCTGGCGGGTTCGACCACCGGCATCGTCGGCAAGGCCGTCGCGTTCCTCACGGACTCCGGGTTTCTGCAGCGCACGGGCGACGAGAGCGGCGGCACGTACCGCACGACGGCCCGATACCAGCTCCAGGTTCGCGACATGGCGGGCAGTGCCGCCATGGCCGAACTCCTCGAACTGGGCGTCGTCCCGGTGACCGACGGCACGGCCAGCCTGCTGCCCGCCGAGGACACCGACGACCTGGAGCTGGTGGCCGACGCCGGCCTGCCGTTCCATTCCGGAAGCTCCTGAAGCCACCCGGAGCTCCTGAGCTCCGGCAGCTCCCGAACTTCCCCACGTTTCCGAAGACTCAGCAAGACTTACGACGAGAGTCCGCCGCCATGTACGAGCTGTCCCGGGTCCGCCTCTACTCCATCGGGCCCGCCGGTGCGCGCTATGCCGACACCGTGCTGGACCTGCGGGGTGTGGGTGATCCGGTGCCCGACCCCGCGCCCACCCAGGGCGAGTTCTTCGAGGAGGAGCCCGCCGGGCCACCGCGCCGGCCCGCGCCCGCGGGCGTGCTCTTCCTGGAGAACGGCGGCGGCAAGTCCGTCCTGCTCAAGCTGATCTTCTCGGTGATGCTTCCGGGTCACCGCAACACGCTCGGCGGCGCCAGCTCGGGTGTGCTGCGCAAGTTCCTGCTCGCAGACGACTGCGGGCACGTGGCCCTGGAATGGCAGCACACGCTGACCGGCGAATGCGTCGTGGTCGGCAAGGTGAGCGAGTGGCGCGGACGCCAGGTCTCCAACGACCCGCGGAAGTTCGCGGAGGCCTGGTACTCCTTCCGGCCGGGCCCCGGGCTCAGCCTGGACAATCTGCCGGTCGCCGAGTCCACCGCCGTACGTCCGCCCGTCGAGGGCGCTTCCGGGGCGCAGGGGCGCCGCCGCACGATGAAGGGCTTCCGGGACGCCCTCACGGAGGCGGGCAAGGCGTACCCGCATCTGGAGGTGCACTGGGAGGAGATCCACGACCGCTGGAACGAACACCTGACCGACCTCGGTCTGGACCCCGAACTCTTCCGCTACCAGCGGGAGATGAACGCCGACGAGGGTGAGGCCGCCGGCCTCTTCGCGGTCAAGAAGGACTCCGACTTCACGGATCTGCTGCTGCGCGCCGTCACCGACACCCGGGACACCGACGGACTCGCCGATCTGGTGAGCGGTTTCGGCAACAAGCTGGGCCGGCGCTCCGAGCTGATCGCCGAACGCGACTTCACGGCCGGGTCGGTGGACCTGCTCGGGCGCATCGTCGACGCCGCCGAGGCGCGTTCGCGGGCACGGGACATCCACGCCGGAGCCGAGCGGCGGACGCGCACACTGGCGCGGCGGCTGTGCGCGCGCGGGGTACAGGAGCGGGTGCGGGCCGCCGACCTCGCCCAGCGGGTGACCGCCGCCGCGTACGCCGTCACCCATGCCGAGGGCGCCCGCGAGCGCAGTGCGCTGATCGCGGCCGAACTTGCCTATCGGCATGCCTCGCTGGCGCTGGCCGGAGCGGAGAAGGCCGCCGCCGCGCAGAAGCGCGAACTGGCCGACGCACGCCAGCTGTACACGGCCTGGCAGGCCGCCGAGGCCGTGCTGCGGCACCGTGCCGCCGCCGACCGCTCCGCGCGCGTTGCGGCCGTGATCAGGGACGCCGAGCGGGACGCCGCACCGGCGCTCGCCGCCCGCGCCAAGGCCGCCGTCGATCTCGTACGGGCGCTGCACGCGGCCGCCGAGAGCGCCGAGACCCTCGCCAACGAGGAGGAGGAGCGGTCCGCCGCGCTCCAGGAGGTCAGCGAGTCCGCTTACCGCGACTCGACCGCTGCCGCCACGGAGGCCCAGCGCGCCCGCAGTGAGGTCGGACATCTGCGCCAGCGCCTGAGCGAGGTCGAGCAGGAGACCACGGAGGCCGTGCGTGCGGGCTGGCTGGACGACAGCGCGCCCGACGCCGACCCGGCGCGGGCTGCGCTCGCCGCCAGCGACGCCGAGAAGACGGCCGTCGCTGCCTGGGACACAGCACGTGAGGCCTCCCGCCGGGCGTCCGAGCACGCGCGCGAGGCGGCATCCGCCGAGTCCCGCACGGAACTGACAGCAGCCCGCGCGGCGGACGCTGCCACGGCCGCAGCGCGGGCGTACGAAGCCGAGCACCGGACGGCTCAGGCGCTTGCGGCGGAGGAGCGGCTGGCGGAACTGCTGAGCCTGTCGGGAAGCGGCGCCCGTACCCGGGTGCCGGGGCCCCGCCGTGACGAGGACACGGGCGCGGCCGATGCCCCGGCAACGGGGGAGGGCCCCCTCACCCCCGAGGAGTTGGACGGCTTCGCCGACGAACTGCGCGAGCTGCTCGACGACACCGTCTCCTCCGCCGAGCGACAGCTCTTCGAACTGCGGACCGCCGCGGCCGACGACGCCCGTATCCTCGGCGCCCTCGGTGACGGTGGGCTCCTGCCGCCGGGCCCCGACGTGCTGGCGACCGTCGAGTTCCTCGGCGAGCACGGCATCCCCGCCCTGCCCGGCTGGCGCTATCTCGCGCAGGCCGTCGACCCCGCCGACCACGCGCGCGTGCTGGCCGCCCGGCCCGAACTGGTCGACGGTGTGATCATCACCGACCCGGACTCGCACGCTCGGGCCCGCGAGACGCTGAGCGACGCCGCGCTGCTGCCGCGCTCCGCCGTCGCCGTCGGCACGGCCGCCGCGCTGCTCGCCCCGACCCCGGCCCTCGACGAGGGCGGCAACGGCGGCGATGTGTTCCTCGTCCCGCCGAACCCGGCCATGCACGACGAGCACGCCGCCGACGAGGAGCGGCAGGCGCTGCGCGCGCGGGCCGGCGAGCGGGACGAGGAGATCCGGGTGCTGGCGGCCCGGCTCGGCAAGGACCGCGAACTGGCGGCCCGGCTGGCGTCCTGGCGCACCGGCTGTCCGGCCGGACGGCTCACCGAACTCGCCACGGCCGCCCGGGACGCGCGCGTGTTCGCGGAGGAGGCCGAGGCCGAACTGGCCGAGGCGCGCACCGTCCGGGCCGAGGCCGACGAGGCCGCGGCCGAGGCCGCCCAGGTGCGCGACGAGCGGCAGGAGGCCGCGCAGAAGGCCCGGCGGGCCGCGGACGCGCTCGCCGGACTCGCCTTCCGGCTGCGTGAACGCGCCGGCTGGCAGGTCAAGGTGCGCGAACTCGCCGACGACGCGGTCGAGTCGGAAGCGCGTGCCCAGTCCTGTCTGGAGCGCGCCCGTGCCGCCGACGAGGACCGGCGCGCTGCCCAGCGCGCCGCAGACGACGCCCGCCGCACGGCGCGAGCACTGCGCGCCGAACGTGCGGAGATCGCGGGCGCCCCCGACGACGTGCCGGAGGACGACGCCGACACGCCGAAGGCGTCCCTGCCCGCCCTCCGCGAGGCCTACCGGGCCGCCTCCCAGGTGTACGAGAAGGTCGGCGTCGGCGCCGACCTGAGGGCCGAGCAGGCGCGGGCCGAGAGCGACGAGTCCGCCGCGCTCGCCGAACTGGACCGGCTCAGCAACAAGGTGCGTACACGCGCCGAACAGCTCCTTGAGTCCCCGGACGGCTCCGACGGCCCGTCCCGGCAGGCCGCCGCCGCTCGCGCGGAAGAGCTGGTGCAGCTCCTGGAGACCCGGATGTCCACGGCGAGCGAGCATCTCGGCCGGCTGCGCGGCGAGGCCGAGCGGCACGCGCCCGAGGACGGCGAGGCCCACACCGAGCTGAACGAGGAGCTGGTACCCCGGGACACCGAGCACGCCCAGACCCTGCTGCGCGCGGCGACCGGCGAACTCGCCTCCCGCGCCGAGGCGCTCAGCCAGGCCCGCGAGGCACATGCCGAACTCCTCGACGCCCACCGGGCAGCCGAGGACGCGGCGAGCGGCTTCGACGAGATCGCGGCGATGCTCCGCGACCTGCTGCGCGAGCACGCCTCCGACGAGGAGCATGAGCAGCCGGAGCCCTACCCGGGCACCCTCGAAGAGGCCCGGCAGGCCGCCGCCGAGGCCCGCCGCTCGCTGCGCGGCTGCGCCGCCGACCTGTCCGCCGCCGAAGCGTCGGTACGTGAGGCCGGCGACGTACTCGTACGGCACGCCAACTCCACGCGGTACGAGCAGGTCCGCACGCCCGCCCGGCAGCAGATCCGTGAACTGCCCGCGTCCGCACTGCCGGAACACGCGCAGAAGTGGGCGGAGGCGTTCGCGCCCCGACTCCGCGTCCTCACCGATGAGTTGGCGCAGCTGGAACGCAACCGGGACTCGATCGTGGACCGGCTGCGCGGGCTGGTGGAGTCCGCACTGGCCACCCTGCGGTCGGCCCAGCGGCTGTCCCGCCTGCCCGAGGGGCTCGGCGAGTGGTCCGGCCAGGAGTTCCTGCGCATTCGCTTCGAGGAACCCGACCAGGCCACTCTCATCGAACGGCTCGGGGAGGTCATCGACGAGGCGACCCGGGCCGCCGTGAAGAAGAATTCCGACCTGCGGCGCGACGGAATGTCACTGCTCCTGAGGGGAGTCGGCGCGGCGCTCCAGCCCAAGGGCGTCACCGTCGAGATCCTCAAGCCCGACGCCGTACTGCGCGCCGAGCGGGTGCCGGTCGGGCAGATGGGTGACGTGTTCTCCGGTGGCCAGCTGCTCACCGCAGCCATCGCCCTGTACTGCACGATGGCCGCGCTGCGGTCGAACGACCGCGGCCGCGACAAACACCGCCACGCCGGCACGCTGTTCCTGGACAACCCCATCGGACGTGCCAACGCGACATACCTTCTGGAGCTTCAGCGGGCCGTGTCGGACGCGCTCGGCGTCCAGCTCCTGTACACCACCGGCCTGTTCGACACGACCGCGCTCGCCGAGTTCCCGCTGGTCATCCGGCTGCGCAACGACGCGGACCTACGGGCCGGACTGAAGTACATCCGTGTCGAGGAGCATCTGAGGCCCGGACTGCCGCAGCAGCCCCAGGCGGGGGAAGCGGTGCACAGCGAGATCACGGCGACACGGATGTTCAAACGACCGGCAGTAGGCGCCCCGTAGAGGCGGGGCGTGACCACGGTGGGGCGGGCTCGTCAGCAGCCCGCTCCTCCGCGCCCCTCACCCCATCACGGGTGCGACAGCTGCCCGGTCCCGCCCTGCCTGCGTATACGCTCCTGCGCCCGCTCCGCGGCCCGCGCCTGCCGACGGGCCAGGCGCCGCTCCCTGCGCAAGGACCGGGCCGTGCTGCTCGGAGCCGAGACCACCCCATTGCGCTGGTTCCACACCTGGCGCGTCACCCAGACGTCGAGCACGCCCCAGGTCGCGACCACCGTGCTGGCCACGCTGCTCAGCACCATGGGGAACGCCAGCCAGGAGCCCGCCAGCGTGCACAGGAAGGCGATCACCGCCTGGATCAGCGTCACCGAGATGATGAGCACCGCCCGCACCGCCGCCGTCCGCACCGGATCCGGCAGCCGCCGCCGGCGCGCGGGCTCCTCGACCCACAACGGCCGGTAGTAGGGCGCCTCGCGCTGTCCCTTGTCCTTCGTGGTGCGCCTCTCGCCCGCCGACGAGCTCCACCCGTCCGCCATGCCGCGCCCCTCCGTTGCCTCTCGGCCCGCGTCCGCCGGAATGTCGCGATCCGGTGCCTGCGGGCGCCGTCGCATCGCCGTGGGCGTCGCAACACCCGTCCCGGGCGCCCCGACCCGCTCCCCCGTGCCCATCAACTCGTCACTCCCCACCGCCCGCAGCCCGCTCGTCCCGGTGTCATCCGACTCCGGCTTCCCAGTGGCTGCCCGGCTTGCGCTCTTTTACGCCGCCTGGTTGCGGCATGCGGCGCCTGTGGCCGATTCCGCCCCCATTTCCCGTACAGGAAGACGATCGACGTTCCGTGAAGATTCCCATCGAAGGAAAAATTCTGGCCAACCGGCCCATGTTCCCGGCCGGTTGCCCTCCTGCGCCGAACGCCGGTTTCCGGGATGCAATCTCCCGTAATGGCAGGACAACTCCCCATGTCCTGTTCGCTGTCCATGGGGTGGTGCGCCCGGTCGGTCCTTCGAGATACCTGTGTGTCGGTAGTAGGCTCACGCCGTTTGTTGACGCACATGTGTACCCCCCGGACCAGAGGGGGGCGAGCTGGGGGAGGCCATGCGCTTTCGCGGGAAGTCCATCCGCCGGAAGATCGTGGCGCTGCTTCTCGTGCCGCTGCTGTCCCTGACCGCCATCTGGGCCTTCGCGACGGAGCTCACCGGCCGCGGGGCCCAGTCGCTGTTCAACGTCTCGTACATCGTCGAGAAGGCCGGCTACCCCACCGAGGACACCGTTCGCGTCCTGCAACAGGAACGCCGCCAGACCCTCGTCTACCTGGCCGATCCGCGTGCCTCCGACTCGCTCGCCGCACTGCGCCGCAGCCGCGCCGCCACGGACCAGGTCATCGCGAAGCTCCGTCGCAACAGCAAGGACGGCGACCTGCGCGACGACATGGGGCCGGCCACCACCGAGCGCCTCGCCTCGATCCTGGACGCCCTCGAGGGCATCGACTCGCTGCGCCGCAGCGTCGAGGACGGCACCGTCAACCGCTCCCAGGCCCTCGACCTCTACAACCGGTTGATCGACCCCTGCTTCACGCTCCTGGCCAACCTGCAGGTCCTCGACAACGTGGAGATGGACAAGCAGGGCCGCGCCCTCGTCGGCGTCTCCCGGGCCCGCGAGCTGCTCTCCCGTGAGGACGCCCTCCTGGGCTCCGCGCTCGTCGCCGGCCGGGTCACCCGCCACGACATCCACGACGTCTCCGACCTCGTCGCCCAGCGTGCCGTGATGTACGACGTCAGCCTGGCGCTGCTGCCGGGCTCGGAGAGCGGACGCTTCCAGCGCTACTGGAAGAACGCCGACACCGCCCCCCTGCGCGTGGCCGAACAGACCGTCGTCAACGCCACCCCCGGCACCCCGCACGGCGTGACAGCCAAGAGCTGGGACGAGGCCGCCAGCCAGGTCCTCGGCCAGCTCGACAGGATGGGCACCGAGGCCGGAGACCGCTACCAGGACCGCGTCCGGCCCCTCGCCGTCGACGTCATCGTCAAAGCGGCCGTCGCGGGCGTCCTGGGCCTTGTCGCCCTGCTGGTCTCGCTGATCATGTCCGTACGCATCGGCCGCACCCTCATCCGCGATCTGCGCCGGCTGCGCCTGGAGGCACACGAGGCATCCGGGGTGCGGCTCCCCAGCGTCATGCGCCGGCTCTCGGCGGGCGAACAGGTCGACGTCGAGACCGAGGTGCCGCGCCTGGAGTACGACAAGAACGAGATCGGCGAGGTCGGCCATGCCCTCAACACCCTCCACCGCGCCGCCGTCGAGGCCGCCGTCAAGCAGGCCGAGCTGCGCGCGGGCGTCTCCGAGGTCTTCGTCAACCTCGCCCGCCGCAGCCAGGTCCTGCTGCACAGGCAACTCACCCTGCTCGACACCATGGAGCGCAGGACCGAGGACACCGAGGAACTCGCCGACCTGTTCCGCCTCGACCACCTCACCACGCGTATGCGCCGCCACGCCGAGGGCCTGGTGATCCTCTCCGGCGCCGCCCCCTCCCGGCAGTGGCGCAAGCCCATCCAGCTCATGGACGTGGTGCGCGCCGCCGTCGCCGAGGTCGAGGACTACGAACGCATCGAGGTGCGCCGGCTGCCCCGCGTCGCCGTCACCGGGCCCGCTGTGGCCGACCTCACCCACCTGGTGGCCGAACTCCTGGAGAACGCCACAGTGTTCTCGCCGCCGCACACCGCAGTGCAGGTCATCGGCGAACGTGTAGCCAACGGCTTCACCCTGGAGATCCACGACCGCGGCCTCGGCATGGCGGCCGAGGCGCTCCTTGACGCCAACCTCAGGCTCGCCGAGACCCCCGAGTTCGAGCTCTCCGACACCGATCGGCTCGGCCTCTTCGTGGTGAGCCGGCTCGCCCAGCGCCAGAACGTCCGCGTCTCCCTCCAGCCGTCCCCGTACGGCGGCACCACGGCCGTCGTCTTCATCCCCGACGCGCTGCTCACCGACGACGTCCCGGACACGAACGGGATCGGCTTCCGCCTGGACCGGGCGCTGCCCGGCAAGGAGACCGGCACCGAGGGCGAGCGCACGTCGGCGCTCTCCCACGGGCCCGTGAAGCTCCCCGGCATTCCGGCGTCGATCCTGGACGGGCCGGTCGAACTGGAGGCCCCCGTCGACCTTGACGCCATCGACGACTTCCCCGGTGCCCTCGGCGACGAGGACAGCGAACGCGGCGGTCTGTTCCGCCCGCGCAGCTCCCTCGGGGGCGTCCCGGCCGGGCACCACCAGCCGACACGCGACAGGCGGCGCGAACCGGGCCGCCCCGGCGACACCGACCACGCGGGCGACCCGGTCCCGCTGCCGCGCCGCCGGACCCCCAAGCTCGTCAGCTCGCACGGCCGCCCGGTGACGGGCCCGGAACCGCGACGCGGGGGAGCCGACGACCTGCCGGACCCGCTCGACCGGGCGGCGACGGGGCTTCGGGAAGCCGGCCGTCCGTCCGGTCTTGCAGGGGAACTCACGGGAGGCACCGCACGTTTGCACGGTGACCGCTCCGAGGCCCCCGCCCTGCCTCAGCGGCGTCGCACCCGGCCCTCGGCCGGCTCGGACGGGACCACTCCGCCCCGGGGCGCGGCGGCCGGAGAGGGCGAATCGGGCGCGGGTGCACTGCCCCGACGGGTCCGGCAGGCCAGCCTGGCCCCGCAGTTGAGGGAAGGCCCCGACCGGCGCGCCGAGCGTGAGGGGTCCCGCGCCGCGAACCGGGCGGGTCTCGCCGAGCGCGACGCCGACGAGGTCCGCAGCCGTTTCACCTCGCTCCAGCGGGGCTGGCAGCGCGGCCGCGAGGAGAACGCCGCGGGCGACGAGGCCCAGGACGGCTCAGCACGAGGAACGACAAAGGGGGACGGTCGATGACCGCACCGAAGGCCGGAGGGCCCACCGCGTCCAGCAAGGGGTCGGGAGAGCTGAACTGGCTTCTCGACGATCTGGTGGAGCGCGTCGCCAGCATCCGCAAGGCGCTCGTTCTCTCGAGCGACGGCCTGCCCACAGGGGTCTCCAAGGAGCTGAGCCGGGAGGACAGCGAGCACCTCGCCGCGGTCGCCTCCGGATTCCACAGCCTCGCCAAGGGCGTCGGCCGGCACTTCGACGCGGGTGGCGTCCGTCAGACCATCGTCGAACTCGACGAGGCGTTCCTGTTCGTGACCGCCGCCGGCGACGGCAGCTGCCTCGCCGTCCTCTCGGACGCCGACTCGGACGTCGGGCAGGTGGCGTACGAGATGACGCTCCTGGTCAAGCGGGTCGGCGTACATCTGGGGTCCGCTCCGCGCACCGATCTGCCCTCGGGCGGGTAGTGGGATGACATGAGCGGAGACGGTCAGGGAAGCAGCCACTGGTTCGACGACGAGGCCGGGCCGGTGGTCCGTCCGTACGCCATGACGCGCGGCCGCACCAGCCATGCGGCCCAGCACCGCCTCGACCTCATCGCGGTGGTCGTCACGGAGCCGGACGCGGACGACCCCGGGGCGGACCCGTCGCTGTCCCCGGAGCATGTGGGCATCGTCGAACTGTGCCGTGACACCCCCCAGTCGGTCGCCGAGCTCGCCGCCGAACTCGATCTGCCCATCGGTGTGGTGCGCGTCCTCATCGGCGATCTCGTGGACGAGGACCTGGTGCATGTGTCGCGTCCCGTGCCGCCCGCCGAGCTGGTGGACGAGAGCATCCTGCGCGATGTGATCAACGGCCTGCGGGCCTTGTGAGCCAGGGTTTCCGCGCGCTCCGGGCGAGCGTGCGGAAATCTGGGCGGGGCCGTCTGCCGGTGGCGTGACAAGGCACGCCGGTGGGCGAACCGACGCCAGGACGGCCCTGCCGTTATGATCTGACCGATCGTCGACGACTGACCGCAGTGGGCCGATCACCCACCTGCGGACACGGTTCCGACCAGCGCGATCGGAGAGACGGACGTGACCACGGGCTGGCAGTTCTGGGTCGACCGCGGCGGCACCTTCACGGACATCGTCGCGCGCCGCCCGGACGGGCGCCTGCTCACCCACAAGCTGCTGTCGGACAACCCCCACCGGTACGCCGACGCAGCGGTCGCGGGCGTACACGAACTCCTCGACGACGGCGGGCCGATCGACGCCGTCCGGATGGGCACCACCGTCGCCACCAACGCACTGTTGGAACGCAAAGGAGAACGCACCCTCCTCGTCATCACCCGTGGCTTCCGTGACGCCCTGCGCATCGCCTACCAGAACCGTCCGAGCATCTTCGCCCGCGCCATCGAGCTGCCCGAGCTGCTGTACGAGCGGGTCGTCGAGGTCGACGAACGCATCGCCGCCGACGGCACCGTCCTGCAGGCCCCCGATCTGGAAGCACTGGCGGGACCGCTCCAGGAGGCCTACGACGACGGGATCCGCGCGATCGCCGTGGTCTGCATGCACAGCCATCTGTACCCCGCCCACGAGCAGGCCGTCGGCGAGCTGGCCGCCCGCACCGGCTACCCCCAGATCTCGCTCTCCAGTGAGGTCAGCCCCCTGATGAAACTGGTCCCGCGTGGCGACACCGCGGTCGTCGACTCCTACCTCTCGCCCGTCCTGCGCCGTTACGTCCAGCACGTCGCCGACGAACTCGAAGGCGTCCGGCTGATGTTCATGCAGTCCAACGGAGGGCTCGCCGAGGCCGGACAGTTTCGCGGCAAGGACGCCATCCTGTCCGGGCCGGCGGGCGGCATCGTCGGCATGGCCCGGATGTCGCAGCTCGCCGGTTTCGACCGTGTCATCGGCTTCGACATGGGCGGCACATCCACCGATGTGTCGCACTTCGCCGGTGAGTACGAACGCGTCTTCACCACTCGGATCGCCGGTGTCCGGCTGCGGGCGCCCATGCTCGACATCCACACGGTCGCGGCGGGCGGCGGCTCGATCCTCCACTTCGACGGCTCCCGCTACCGCGTAGGGCCGGACTCGGCGGGCGCGGACCCGGGGCCCGCCTGCTACCGCGGCGGCGGCCCGCTCACCGTGACCGACGCCAACGTCATGCTCGGCCGTATCCAACCCGCCCACTTCCCCAGGGTGTTCGGCCCGGACGGCGACCAGCCGCTCGAGGACGCTCTTGTCCGGGAGCGGTTCGCCGCGCTCGCGGACGAGATCCGTGAGCGGACCGGCGACGACCGCACCCCCGAACAGGTCGCCGAGGGCT
Source organism: Streptomyces sp. NPDC001634 (assembly GCF_040298185.1). Lineage (NCBI taxonomy): Bacteria > Bacillati > Actinomycetota > Actinomycetes > Kitasatosporales > Streptomycetaceae > Streptomyces > Streptomyces sp. NPDC001634. Next base: position 183,128 of record NZ_JBEOZU010000004.1, read on the forward strand.
ACCTGCAGATCGCCGTTGCCAACATCGCCAACGCCGTCAAGCGGATCTCGGTCCAGAAGGGCCACGACGTCACCCGCTACGCGCTCACCACCTTCGGTGGAGCAGGTGGCCAGCATGCGTGCATGGTCGCGGACTCTCTGGGCATCCGCACCGTCCTCGTACCGCCCATGGCGGGTGTGCTCTCCGCGCTCGGCATCGGACTGGCCGACACCACGGCCATGCGCGAACAGTCCGTCGAGGCACCCCTGGAGCCCGCCTCGATGCCCGGCGTCCTCAAGACCGCCGACGACCTGGAGAGCGCCGCCCGCGCAGAACTCCTCGCCGAGGACGTTCCCCAGGACCGCATCCGGGTCACCCGCCGGGCCCAGCTGCGATACGACGGCACGGACACCACCCTCACCGTCGAGCTGACCGAGCCCGACGCGATGAGGCACGCCTTCGAAAGTCGTCATCGCGCCACGTACTCCTTCACGCTCGACCGCCCGATCGTCGTCGAAGCCCTCTCCGTGGAAGCCACCGGCATCACCGAACCCCCCGATCTCTCCGCCCTCGCCCCATACGAAGGCCAACCCGCCGCCCCCGAGACCGTCCGCCTCCACACGGGCGGCGCCTGGCGCGACGTACCTCTCCACCGCCGGGAGCACCTCCCTCCCGGCGAATCCGTCACCGGCCCCGCGATCATCACCGAGGCCAGTGCGACGACCGTCGTCGACGACGGCTGGCGGGCCGCGGCGACCGACGACGGGCATCTGGTCATGGAACGCGCGGCGATTACGGAGAGTTCCGGTCTCGACACAAAAGCCGACCCGGTTCTGCTCGAGGTCTTCAACAACCTCTTCATGTCCATCGCCGAACAGATGGGCGCCCGTCTCGAATCCACCGCCCAGTCGGTCAACATCAAAGAACGCCTGGACTTCTCCTGCGCCCTCTTCGACCCCGAGGGCAACCTGGTCGCCAACGCCCCGCACATCCCCGTCCACCTCGGTTCGATGGGCACCAGCGTCAAGGAGGTGATCCAGCGGCGCGCGGGCGGCATGCGCCCCGGCGACGCATACGCGGTCAACGACCCGTACCACGGCGGCACCCATCTGCCTGACGTCACCGTCATCACCCCGGTCTTCGACACGGAGGGTGAGCGGATCCTCTTCTACGTCGCCTCCCGCGGGCACCACGCGGAGATCGGCGGCATCGCCCCCGGCTCCATGCCCGCCCACAGCCGAGTCATCGAGGAGGAGGGCGTCCTCTTCGACAACTGGCTGCTCGCCGAGAACGGCCGCTTTCGTGAGGAGGAGACGTTCCGCCTGCTCACCGAGGCGCCGTATCCCTCGCGCAATCCGAGGACCAACCTCGCCGACCTGCGCGCCCAGATCGCCGCCAACCAGAAGGGCGTCGACGAAGTCGGCCGAATGATCGAGAACTTCGGGCTCGACGTCGTCCAGGCGTACATGAAGCACGTCCAGGACAACGCCGAGGAAGCCGTCCGCCGTGTCATCGATGCCCTGGACGACGGCGAGTACGCCTACGAGACCGACTCCGGCGCGGTCATCCGAGTCCGTGTGCGCGTGGACCGTGAGAACCGCTCCGCGACCGTCGACTTCACCGGGTCGTCCGAGCAGCTCGACTCCAACTTCAACGCCCCCTTCTCGGTCGTCAACGCCGCCGTCCTCTATGTCTTCCGCACCCTCGTGGCCGACGACATCCCTCTCAACGACGGCTGCTTGCGGCCCCTCGACATCGTCGTGCCACCCGGTTCGATGCTCGCGCCCGAGTTTCCGGCCGCTGTCGTCGCCGGCAACGTCGAGACCTCGCAGGCTCTCACCGGCGCCCTGTACGCGGCCCTCCGAGTACAGGCCGAGGGCTCCGGCACCATGAACAACGTCACCTTCGGCAACGACCGGTACCAGTACTACGAGACAGTGGCCTCCGGCTCCGGCGCCGGAGACGGCTTCCCCGGCGCACCCGTCGTGCAGACCCACATGACCAACTCGCGCCTGACGGATCCCGAGGTCCTCGAGTGGCGGCTGCCGGTCCTGCTCGACGAGTTCGCCGTACGGCGCGGCAGCGGCGGGGCCGGCCGCTGGCGCGGCGGGGACGGCGCCGTGCGCCGCATCCGATTCCAGGAGCCCATGACCGTCTCAACCCTCTCCCAGCACCGCAGAGTCCCGCCCTACGGCATGGCGGGAGGCAAGCCCGGAGCGCTCGGCGCCAACCGCGTCGAACGCGCGGACGGAACCGTGAGGCATCTCGCGGGCAGTGATTCGGAAGACGTCGGCCCCGGCGACGTACTGGTCATCGAAACCCCCGGCGGCGGAGGCTACGGACCGCCGCCCCTCGACCCCCATCCAGCAGGAGAAGAGAACGATGATCTTCGGGCGCAGTGAGCGCGGTAAGCCTCCGTTCGAGCCCGTCACGCTCAAGATCCTCGTGGCCGGCGGATTCGGCGTGGGCAAGACGACCCTCGTCGGCGCGGTCAGCGAAATCAGGCCGTTGCGTACAGAGGAGGTGCTCACCGAGGCGGGCCGCCCGGTCGATGACACCAGTGGCGTGGAGGGCAAGCACACCACCACCGTCGCCATGGATTTCGGCCGGATCAGCCTGCGCGAGGATCTGGTGCTGTACTTGTTCGGGACGCCCGGCCAGGACCGCTTCTGGTTCCTGTGGGACGAACTGGCCACCGGTGCCCTGGGTGCCGTCGTCCTCGCCGACACCCGCCGTCTGGAGGACTGCTTCGCCGCCGTCGACTACTTCGAGCGGCGCTCCATACCCTTCGTCGTCGGCGTCAACTGCTTCGAAGGCGCGGCCCGTTACCCGGCCGAGGCCGTACGTCGGGCACTCGACCTCGACGACGACGTACCGGTCGTGGTCGGCGACGCCCGTGAGCGCGAGTCGGTCAAGGAGTTCCTGATCGAGGTCGTCCGGCACGCCATGGCGCACACGACCGACCGCCGCGAGAGCATCACCACCTGAATCCGGGGCACGTACGGCCCGTACCCCCGCCGACCGGGGTACGGGCCGCAGTCGTGTACGCGCGCGTGACTCACGCGGGACGCACGCGCGCGTGAAGGGTGCTTCTCAGTTCACTCCGTCCTCCTGCCAGCCGAAGCTCTTCTCCACGGCCTTGCGCCAGTTGTGGTACTCGCGGTCGCGCACCGACCCCTCCATGGCGGGCGTCCATTCGACGTCCTTCTGCCAGTGCGACTTCAGCTCGTCGAGGTCGTTCCACACCCCGGTCGCGAGGCCCGCGGCGTACGCCGCACCCAGGCAGGTCGTCTCAGAGACCCTCGGACGGATCACCGGCACACCGAGCACGTCCGACTGGTGCTGCATCAGCAGGTTGTTCTTCGTCATGCCGCCGTCGACCTTCAGGGTGGTGATCTGCACCCCGGAGTCCTGGTACATGGCGTCCACGACCTCGCGCGTCTGCCAGCTCGTCGCCTCCAGCACCGCCCGCGCGAGGTGTGCCTTGGTGACATACCGCGTCAGCCCGGTGATCACACCGCGCGCGTCGGAGCGCCAGTACGGCGCGAACAGGCCGGAGAACGCAGGCACGATGTACGCCCCGCCGTTGTCCTCGACACTCGCCGCCAGTGTCTCGATCTCGTCCGCGGTACGGATGATTCCGAGCTGGTCGCGGAACCACTGCACCAGTGCACCCGTGATCGCGATCGATCCCTCCAGACAGTAGACTGGGGCCTCACCGCCGATCTTGTAGCCCATGGTGGTCAGCAGTCCGTTCTTCGACGGCACCGGCCGGTTACCGGTGTTGAGCAGGAGGAAACTGCCCGTGCCGTAGGTGTTCTTCGCCGTGCCCACGTCGTAGCAGGCCTGGCCGAACACGGCGGCCTGCTGGTCGCCGAGCGCCGATGCGACAGGGACGCCCGCGAGCTGGCCCACGGCGGCTCCGTACACCTCGGAGGAGGACCTGATCTCCGGCAGGACCACCTCCGGGACGTTCATGGCGGACAGAATCGAGGAGTCCCATTGGAGCGTCTCCAGGTTCATCAGCATCGTGCGCCCGGCGTTGGTGACGTCGGTGACGTGCTGTCCGCCGTCCGTGCCTCCGGTCAGGTTCCAGATCAGCCAGGAGTCGATGGTGCCGAAGGCGATCTCGCCGCGCTCGGCGCGGGCCCGGAGGCCGGGCACGTTGTCGAGGAGCCAGGCGGCCTTGGGACCGGAGAAGTAGCTCGCGAGCGGCAGTCCCGTCTGCTCGCGGAAACGGTCCTGCCCGTCGGAGCCCCCGAGTTCGTTGCACAGCGCGGCCGTCCGGGTGTCCTGCCAGACGATCGCGTTGTGCACGGGCTTGCCCGTGGCGCGGTCCCACAGGACCGTCGTCTCGCGCTGGTTGGTGATGCCGAGCGCGCTGAGCTGATCGGCCCGCAGTCCGGCCTTCGCGATCGCGCCCGCGACCACCGCCTGCACCTTGGACCAGATCTCCGTGGCGTCGTGCTCCACCCAGCCCGGCTTGGGGAAGATCTGGCGGTGCTCGCGCTGGTCCACGGCGACGATCGCACCGCTCTGGTCGAAGATGATGCAGCGGCTGGACGTGGTGCCCTGGTCGATCGCGGCGACGTACTTCTGGGCGTTGTCCGTCATGACGTCCCCTTCGTCAAAGGGTCAGAAGGCTGCTTTGTACACAAGGGCCGCGAGCACCCCGCCGATCAGCGGTCCCGCCACCGGTATCCAGGCGTAGCCCCAGTCCGACGTCCCCTTGTTGGGGATCGGCAGCAGGGAGTGGGTGATGCGCGGGCCGAGGTCACGGGCGGGGTTGATCGCGTATCCAGTGGGCCCGCCGAGGGAGAGGCCGATGCCGACGACGAGCAGGGAGACGAGCAGGATTCCGATGCCCGAGCCGTACGCCGTCTGCGAGCCGGGTATGGGGCCGATGCCGGTACCGAGGTTCTTGCCGAAGAACAGGATGGGCAGCACGAGACCCATGGTTGCGATGATCTCGGTGATCAGGTTGGCGACCGGATTGCGGATCTCCGGGCCTGTGGAGAAGATCCCGAGCGTGGGCTGGGCCTTGTCCTCCTCGGCATTGGCCTGGAACTGCGCGAAGTACAGCAGCCAGGTCAGAACGGCGCCGAGGATGGCGCCCGCCATCTGGCCCAGCAGGTAGTACGGGACATCCGCCCACTTGGTGATCCCGGCGACGGCGAGGCCCAGGGTCACCGCCGGGTTGAGGTGGCCGCCGGACTTCGGAGCGGCGGTGTACGCGCCCGCAAGAACGCCGAAGCCCCAGCCGAATGCGATGACGACCCAGCCCGCGCCCTTTGCCTTGGAGTAGTTGAGGGTGACGGCGGCGCAGACACCGGCGCCGAACAGGATGAGGATGGCTGTGCCGATCAACTCGCCGACAAAGATGCTTGCATGGGTCATAGCGGCTCCTAGGCCCTCGCCCGGGGCAGTCCCGCCCCGTGTCCGTCCTCCGTGCAGGGTGCGTTTCCCTTGGCGACTTCAGCCGAAGGCAGGGAGGGTCCCGCGCCCCGCCCGGCGTCCGCGACGAGTGTGCCTGTCCGGCGGAATCGCCTGTGAGGGACGGCCCGTGGTACATGCCTGGGCCTCGAGGGCGCATGACTCGAATGCGCCCGAATGCGGCGATGCCGACTGACATCCGGAAGTTTTCCCCGGCACCCGAAGAGCGTCAAGGTCAGTGACGGCAACGGTTGAGAGTCTCCGGCCGGGTCACATGAGGCGGTGCCTCAGTCCCGCCCCGCCCGCCTGGGCCGGGGCCGCCATCGAGCCGCGGCGGATCTCGTGGCCCGGCAGGCCGGCCCGGCCGAGCACCCAGCTTGCCCCGGCCAGCGCCTTCGCGGCCTGCTTGAGGGGCGCGAGGCAGGCGGCTGCCTGACGGTGGTCGGTCACACTGCCGGGTGCGCACAGGACCGTGGCCAGGGACAGTGTGACGGTACGTCCGCCGGCCGCCCAGGGTGCGTCCAGCATCGACGCGGCCAGCGGATCCATTCCCTCCGGGTCCGCCAGCACCAGGAAATCGTCCCCGCCGATGTGCCCCACGCGCGTGCTCTCGGAGGCGGCGCCCTGCAACGCCCGTCCCACCGCGCGGATCAACTCGTCTCCGGCGGCGAACCCCGCACCGTCGTTCACCTGCTTGAAGTGGTCGACGTCCAGCCAGCTCAGCGCGAACATCCGCCCGTCCGCGATCCGCTGGTCCACCTCACCGGTGATCGCGTCCGAACCTGGCAGCCGGGTCAGCGGATTGAGCCCTGCCGCCTCCTCGACCCGGCTCTCGGCGAGCGCCCGTACAAGATCCGCGAGCCGTACGACCCCCACGCACCGCCCGTTGTGGTCGACCACCGCCACATCGTCCGAGGTACGGTCCCGGCCCCCGTCCGCCACCACGTCGAGCACCTCCCACGCGGTGGCGTCGACCCCGACCGTGCGCGGCGGATCACCGAGCTTGGCGGCCGGCCGGTCGGCGTACAGCGCATGCCCGTAGCGCCCCGACATCGACAGCAGGAAGCGCGAGCGGTGTACCGAACGGAACGGCACCCCGGCCGGGTCCACCAGCAGTACGCCGGACACCTCGGGCGACCCCGTGAGCAGCGCCCGCACCTGCCCGGCCGAGGCCGTCGCGGGCAGCAGCGCGGCGGGCCGTACGAACTGCCGCACCGACGGTCCGGTGCGCGGCGTCGCCACGACGGATGAGGGAAGCGGCGGAACGTATACGTCCACTACGGGCCGCCGGGACGGCGGCGCGAACAGGTCGCCCTGTGCCAGCTGTGCCCCCGCCGCCAGCACGGCCGCACACTGCAACTCGGTCTCGACGCCCTCGACCGACAGCAGCGCGCCCAGCTGCTCGCACAGCGTCCGCATGGCCCGCACCGCAGCCGGGCGCGTCACCAGCGTCACATCGAGCTTCATCAGGTCCGGCGACAGGTCCGTGAGCAGCCGCAACGGTACGTCGCCGTCGCCGACGCCGTCCGCGGAGATCCGGAAGCCCTCGCCCCGCAGTACGGCGACCGCCTCCAGCAGCGCCCGGTGCGGCACATGCGTGTACGGCGGGCCGATGTCGATCGTCACCTCCCACGGCAGCCGCCCCGCCTCGCGCACGGCCTCCCGGAGCGCGGCGAGGCCTCCGAGATCGGCGAGCGTTCCGGCGAACACGTTGACGTGCAGCGGCAGCAACGTCTCCTTCCGCGCTGCCGCGCGGACCGCCAACGCGGCCAGGTTCCCGTCGAGTTCGGGGTCCCGGCGGGCCTGCGCCAGGACGTCGCCGGTCTCCGGGCGCGCAAGGATCTCCAGCGCCGCGACCCCTCCGGTCGTCAGGTTGACCACCGGCTGGAAGGCAAAGCGGAGAGTATCCGTCCAGGAGGGCACGGGAGCATGATGGCGCCGCCGGCGCACCCCGAGGCCCAGTTCATGACCTGTTCACACAGGATTCCCAGGTGATCACGGAGCGTGTGGACGGCCCTCCATGTGCATCGGCAGACGCCGGCGTACGACGGCCAAGGCGCGCGGAATGCGGGTGTGGCGGCCCGGTGGCCAGGCGCCCTGGCGGCGCGTTGGATCACCGCACCGCGATCACCGCGGACCCATGCCCGAACAGACCCTGGTTCGCGGTGATCCCGGCCCGCGCACCCACCACCTGCCGGTCGCCCGAGTCGCCCCGCAACTGCCAGGTAAGCTCGCACACCTGGGCGATCGCCTGTGCCGGAACGGCCTCCCCGAAGGAGGCCAGCCCACCGCTCACGTTGACGGGTATGCGTCCGCCCATTGCCGTGGCCCCTTCCCGCAGCAGCTTCGCCGCCTCGCCCTCCGCGCACAGTCCCAGATCCTCGTACCACTGCAACTCCAGGGCGGTGGACAGGTCGTAGACCTCGGCAAGGGAGAGGTCCTCGGGGCCGATGCCCGCTTCCTCGTACGCAGACCGCGCTATAGATGCGCGGAATGTCTCTCCCGACGGCTCCATCGCCACTGCCGAGTCCGTCGCGATGTCGGGCAGGTCGAGCACGGTGTTGGGGTAGCGCGGCGTCACCGTGGACACCGCTCGGATCCGCACCGGCTCCGCCATCCCGTGCCGTCGCGCGAACTCCATGCTCGACAGCACGAGAGCCGCCCCGCCGTCCGAGGTCGCGCAGATGTCGAGCAGCCGCAGGGGATCGGCGACGATCGCGGAGGCGGCGACTTGGTCGGCGGTGACCCGCTTGCGGTAGCGCGCGTACGGATTCAGCGCCCCCAGGGCGGCGTTCTTCACCTTGACCTGGGCGAAGTCGTCGGCCGTGTCTCCGTGGACGGCCATCCGGCGGCGCGCGTACAGCCCGAAGTACGCCGGATTCGTCGCCCCGAGGACCCGGAACCGCAGCCAGTCCGGATCGTCGGCCCGGTCACCCCCCGCCGGGCGGAAGAACCCCTTGGGCGCGGAGTCCGCCCCCACTACGAGCACCACGTCCGCGAGTCCCGAAAGGATCTGCGCCCGCGCCGCGTTGACGGCCTGTGCTCCTGACGCGCATGCCGCGTACACGCTCGCGACCCGTGCCCCCTGCCAGCCGAGCGCCTTGGCGAACGTCGCCCCCGCCACGTACCCGGGATAGCCGCCCCGCACCGTGTCCGCGCCCACGATCGAGCCGACGTCCCGCCAGTCGACTCCCGCGTCGGCGAGCGCCGCGCGCGCGGCCGCCGTCCCGTACTCGACGAAGCTGCGCCCCCATTTGCCCCATGGGTGCATGCCCGCACCGAGCACCGCCACATCGTCCGTCATACCGCCACCCCCGTCGGCCGCCAATGCCATGTCGTCCAGGTCGTCTGCGCGTCCTCATACAGCACGCCGGGGACGACCTCCATCTCCATGCCCACCGCCAGATCGGCGACGGTCACCCCCGGAACCGCCTGCCCGAGCACCACGATCCGCTCCGCTTCCAGTTCCACCGCGACCAACGCGTAAGGCTCCCACGGAAGTTCCGGATTCGTCACATAGGGTGACGGAGGCTGGTATCGAGCGTCCGTGTACGACCAGATTCGCCCCTGTTTGGACAGTGGTATCTCGGTGAGCTCGTCGCCTCCACACCCTGGATTGCGGCAGAAGGCGTCCTCGCGAGGAAAGAACACCGACCCACACGCCGAACATCGCGTGCCCATGAGGCGGAAGTCGTCCCCGTCACCGGCGAACCATCCGGCCACCACGGGGGTACGGACACCTGTCATGGTCCCTCCCGGCTATGAAATCTGACGGAACGTCAGGAGTCTGCCACGGGTGTCGGCAATTCGGCAGGCGTCGGAGAGGCCGCCCCTGGAGGACCTCCTCCAGGTGATCGGATACAGTCCGCCACGTGTCCGAATCCCCGTTCCCATCCGCTGCCGACTCCGTGCCGGGCTCCCACTGTTCGAGCTGCGGAGCGCCCTATGGAGAAGGCGTCTCCGACTGGCCCCGCACCTGCGCCGGCTGTGGCACGGTGGCCTACCGCAATCCGCTGCCCGTCGCGGTGGCCCTTCAGCCCGTGTACGACACCAAGGGCACCGCCCTGGTGGTCATCACACGAACCATCCTTCCCGCGCGCGGGGGCGTCGCCCTGCCCGGAGGGTTCATCGAACACCGGGAGGACTGGCGGCACGCAGTCGTCCGTGAGCTCAAGGAGGAGACCGGCATCGACGCGGCCGGCCGCGATGTGCGGCTCGTCGACGCGATGAGCTCGCCCGACGGTCACTTGCTGCTGTTCGGGCTGCTCCCCGAGCGCCCGGCCGCCGACCTGCCGCCGTCCACCGGCACGGACGAAACAGAGGGCTGGCACCTCCTGCGCCGGCCTGCCGAGCTCGCCTTCCCGTTGCACACCTTGGCAGCGCAGGGATGGTTCGAGGGCCGCTACGTGTGAGCCACGGGCGGGACGGCACCACTTGTGTCCGTCCCGCCAAGACCGGGCCCCGGCGACCGCTCCGGGGTACCACGCGCGCGTGGTGCCCCCGTCACCCGCCGTCGAGGCCCCGTATGCGTACCGGATGGACAGGCTCGCTCCGGCCGTTGTCCCCATCCCGCCGGATCACCACGCGCCGGCCCTTCCAACGCGTCACATACCGCTCGATCTCCGGTTCGTCCCAGCCGTCGCCCGCGTCAGGAACCACCAGCCCGCCACCGGACCGCCCCCGCGCGGGCGCCCACACCTCCAGCTCGAGACCGCCGTCCTCTCCCCGCACGGGCAGCACCGCGCCCGCGCGCGCGAACACCGGAATCCGGTCCAAGGGGGCTTCGACCAGCACCTGGCCCGGCCCTTGGTACGCCTCCTCGGTCACCGTGTCGTACCAGCGGCCCCGCGGCAGCAAAACCGTCCGCCGGTCCGCGCCGGGATCCAGCACCGGTGAGACCAGAAGGCCGTCGCCGAGCAGGAAGGCGTCCTCGCAGTCTCTCAGCGCCCGGTCCTCGGGAGCGCCCCACCACAGGGGCCGTACACAGGGCGCACCCGTGCGGCGCGCCAGATGCGCCAGCGTGACGAAGTACGGCAGCAGGCGACGCCGTTCGGCGAGCGCCGCGCGCGCGTGCTCGAGGACCTCGGCGCCGAACTCCCACGGCTCCCGGCGCCCGGCCCGCAGACTCGCGTGCGTGCGGAACAGAGGCAGGTACGAGGCGAGCTGGAACCAGCGCAGATACAGCTCCGGTGACGGATTCCCGTCGAAGCCGCCCACGTCCGGCCCGGAGTACGGTACTCCGCACAGCCCGAGCCCCATCACCAGCGACAGCGAGGCGCGCAGCCCGGGCCAGCCCGTGGCGACGTCCCCGGACCAGGTGCCCCCGTAGCGCTGCATCCCGGCCCACCCGGAGCGCGAGAACAGGAACGGACGCTCTCCAGGGGCGAGTTCGCGCAGACCCTCGTATGCGGCGCGGGTCATGCACAGGCCGTACACGTTGTGGGCCTCCCTGTGGTCACCGCCCCGGTCCTCCAGCGCGTGCCGTGCCGAGCGGGGCAGGGTCTTCTCTCCGAAGGCCGTGAACGACACCGGCTCGTTCATGTCGTGCCAGAAGCCCGAGAAGCCCTGGGCGAGGCGCTCCTCGTACAGCCCGCCCCACCAGCGGCGCACGCGCGCGTGCGTGAAGTCCGGATACACCGCCTCCCCGGGCCACACCACCCCTTCGACGACCCGCCCCGAAGCGTCCCGGACGAACGCATCCTCGGCACTTCCGCTGTCGTACACGGGGTTGCCCGGCTCGGCCTTGACCGCGGGGTCGACGATCGACACCAGGCGTATCCCGTCCCGGCGCAGCTCCTCGGCGAGTACCGGAAGCTCGGGGAAGCGTTCCCGGTCGACCGTGAACACCCGGTGGCCGTCGTAGTGGTCGATGTCCAGATGCACGGCGTCGAGCGGCAGGCCCCGTTCCTGGTAGCCCGCGACGATCCGCCGTACCTCCTGCTCGCTGCCGAAGCCCCACCGCGCGTGATGGTGTCCCAGCGCCCAGGCCGGCGGCAGGGCGGGCGCCCCGGTCAGCGACGCCCACACGAGCAGCACGCGCGCGGGGGTGCCCACCATCACCCAGCAGCGCAGCGGACCACCGTCCATCCGCACCTCGCAGATGCCCGCACGGTCGTGTCCGGAGCCCGCACCCTCCTCACCCTCCCGCAACGTCACCGAGCCGTCCCAGGAGGTGTCGTGAAACACCAGATGCGTGGCCGCGTCGGCGACCACCATCTGCACGGGCATGGTGATGTACAGGGGGTCGTCCCCGGGCCCGAAGGGCCGTCCGGGGTCCGTGTTCCACAACCGGTAGGTTCCGTCACGCAACCGCGGACCCGCGGCCCGCCCGCCCAGTCCGAAGAACCGGGCGTCCGGCGCCACTTCGGACCGCTGCATCCACCGCGCACCACCGCCGTCCACCGGCTCCCACCACCGGGGCGGCAGATCCCGGCGCAGGGTCACCCCGCCGGGCGTACGCACCTCGATCGCGCCGTGCCGCGACACCACGACCGTGACGCGCTCCGCCACGACCCGCCAGCCGCCGTCCTTGTCCGGCTCCAGTACGGCCCGAGGATCCGGCTCGGGGCAGCGGCCCGCGAGCGCGTACGACGGCTCCGGCCCAGCCCCGTCCCAACCCCAGAACACGGCCCCGTTCACGGCGACCGTGATCCGCAGCTCGGTCCGGGCGAACCGTACGACACCACCGCCGGAGCCGGGCTCCACGTCCTGCACGGGCCCGGGCACCCGTGCCCGCTCCGCACCCCTCCGCGGCAACCCGGTGGCGTCGGCACGCCTCCTGCGCCACGCGGCCCGCATCGTGCGCAAGCCGTGTGCCGCACCCCCCGAACCGACCGCCTTCACCGAACGCACCAGGTCACGACCGTCCATGCTGCTCACCCTGCCATTGACTTCCTCGCAGTGGGGCGCCGTTCAACTGTCGTTCACCCGTGGCGAGAGCACATCTTCATGATGTCGACTATGTGTGGCACACCCTGGTGCAGAAGTCGATCACATGGCATCGTCCGTGTCAGCCGCGTGACGCGCACACCCCTGCTCGTGCGCGGTCCACGCACACGACGCGCACAGTCCGGGAGCCGCCCCATGACCTCAGCGAACCCCACGCCGCTCTGGCAGCCCGATGCCGGCCGCATCGCCCGGGCACAGATCACCAGGTTCCAGGCCTGGGCGGCCGAACACCACGGAGCCCCCTCCGAGGGCGGCTACGCGGCCCTGCACCGCTGGTCCGTGGACGAGCTGGACACCTTCTGGAAGGCCCTCACCGAGTGGTTCGACGTACGGTTCTCCACCCCCTACGCGCGCGTGCTCGGCAGCCGCTCCATGCCGGGCGCCGAATGGTTCCCCGGGGCCACACTGAACTACGCCGAACATGCCCTGCGCGCGGCGGCCACGCGCGCCGACGAGCCGGCCCTCCTGGCCGTCGACGAGACCCACGAGCCCCGCCCGGTCACCTGGTCCGAGCTGCGCCGCCAGGTCGGCTCTCTCGCCGCCGAGCTGCGTGCCCTCGGCGTACGCCCCGGAGACCGCATCAGCGGCTACCTGCCCAACATCCCGCAGGCCGTCGTCGCCCTCCTCGCCACGGCCGCCGTCGGGGGCGTGTGGACCTCCTGCGCACCCGACTTCGGCGCCCGCAGCGTCCTCGACCGCTTCCAGCAGGTCGAGCCCGTCGTCCTGTTCACGGTCGACGGCTACCGCTACGGCGGCAAAGAACACGACCGCCGCGAGATCGTCGCCGAACTGCGCCGAGAACTGCCAACCCTGCGCGCCGTCGTCCATATCCCTCTGCTCGGCACCGACGCCCCCGACGGCGCCCTGGAGTGGTCGCCCCTGACCTCCGCGGACGTCGAGCCCGTCTTCGAACAGGTGCCGTTCGACCACCCGCTGTGGGTGCTGTACTCCTCGGGCACGACCGGCCTGCCCAAGGCCATCGTCCAGTCGCAGGGCGGCATCCTGATCGAGCACCTCAAGCAGCTCGGCCTGCACTGCGACCTCGGCCCCGAGGACCGCCTCTTCTGGTACACCTCCACCGGCTGGATGATGTGGAACTTCCTCGTCTCCGGCCTTCTGACGGGCACAACGATCGTCCTGTACGACGGCAGCCCCGGCCACCCGGACACGGGCGCCCAGTGGCGCGTCGCCGAACGCACCGGAGCCACCCTCTTCGGCACGTCGGCCGCCTATGTCATGGCCTGCCGCAAGGCGGGGGTGCACCCCGCACGCGACTACGACCTCACACGCGTGCAATGCGTGGCGACGACCGGCTCCCCGCTGCCGCCGGACGGCTTCAGCTGGCTGCACGACGAGGTCCGCGACGATCTGTGGATCGCCTCCGTCAGCGGCGGCACGGACGTGTGCTCCTGCTTCGCGGGAGCCGTGCCCACCCTCCCGGTGTACATCGGTGAACTCCAGGCCCCGGGCCTCGGCACCGACCTGCAGTCCTGGGACCCCAGCGGCAAACCCCTGGCCGACGAGGTCGGCGAGCTGGTCGTCACCAACCCGATGCCGTCCATGCCGATCCGCTTCTGGAACGACCCCGACGGCAGCCGGTACCACGACAGCTACTTCGACATGTACCCGGGAGTGTGGCGCCACGGCGACTGGATCACGGTCACCTCGCGTGGCTCCGTGATCATCCACGGCCGCTCGGACTCCACGCTCAACCGACAGGGCGTCCGCATGGGGTCGGCCGACATCTACGAAGTCGTCGAACGCCTCCCCGAGATCAAGGAGTCCCTCGTCATCGGCATCGAGCAGCCCGACGGCGGCTACTGGATGCCCCTTTTCGTCCAGCTGGCCCCCGGAGCGGTCCTGGACGACGCGCTCCTGAACCGCATCAAGCAGACCATCCGCGACCAGCTCTCGCCGCGCCACGTACCCGACGAGATCATCCAGGTCCCGGGAGTCCCGCACACCCTCACGGGTAAGCGCATCGAGGTCCCGGTCAAGCGTCTCCTTCAGGGCACGCCGCTGGAGAAGGCCGTCAACCCGGGCTCCATCGACAACCTCGACCTCCTGCACTTCTACGAGGACCTGGCCCGCAAGCGGGCCTGACACACCCACAGCAGAGCCGCCCCGGACCCGGCCACCGCGCCTGGGGGCGGCGTTGTCAGTGCCACTGGTTACTGTGAGTGAGCATTGATCGACTGCATGTAGGGGGAACCATGCCGCACACCGAGCACCGGACCATGCGCCGCGCTCTGCGCCGCGAAATCGCGGGCACCATCGGCCTGTTGACCGACGAACACGACTTCACCGCGATGCGGCGCTACCGCACCTTCACCTTCGCCGACCACGCGACCTATCTCCAGCAGGTGGAAGACCTGCTCAGGACGCTCGCCGCCCAGGGGAACCACACCTCCGTCGCCCTCTTCGACCCGCAGGAGTACGAGGAGTTCTGCGCCGACAGCGGCCTGGAACCCGACGCCCCCTCCAGCCGCACCCGCTTCACCGCGGAACTGGCCGCCACGGGACCGACCATCCCGTACGAGGGACAGCCACTGGCCGAACTCGTCCCGGACCTGGTCGACGAAGCAGTACGACAAGTCACCTGGCAGTACGCGACCACAGTGCTGGCCCATGTCGGCGCCTGCGCCTCCTGCGGCGAGGACATCGGACGCGCCGCCTTCGCACACGCATCCCACCTCATCACCCGCATCCTCGACACCGCGAGCCCTGGCCACCGCCACCTCGTATGCAGCGTCTCGGCAGCACCGGAGACGCTTGTCGCGGTGCTGCACGCCGACGAGGATCCGGACGGCACGACGCGCCTCGACGAGACCGAGGCCCTCGAATTCACCACCGTCCTCGCCCTGGGCATCGCCACCCACAGCGCCGGCGGACTCGTCATGCGCACCACCGCACCGGACAAGAACGACCGCGTCTACGGCTGGCGCCTGCGCGGAGAACGCCTGGAGCCGCTCACAGCAGGGGAGGTCTTCGACGCCTACTGCACCGACATCGAGTCCGGCGACCTCGTATCCCCGGAATCCGGGGTCGACTACTGCGCCCCACCCGACCTCGGGGACGACGGACACCCGACAGGCCACTCCCATTGAACGTAGGACGGGAGCCACTGATGCAAGCAAGATCCGCAGTCGCTGAGCAACTGAGAGGCGCCTGAACGCGCGAGGGGCGCCCCACCCGCAGGTGAAGCGCCCCTGGCCGCACGACGACCTGAGCGACGACGCGTCCCGGCTACTCGCCGGACAGCACCGCCTGAGCCGCGCTACGCGCCTCGTCGGCGGTATCGGCGGCACGCGCGGCCGCCGCGGCACGCTCGCACTGCGCCAGCGTGTACTTCGCCAGCGTCGCCCGGACATAAGGAATCGACGCCGCACCCATGGACAGGGAGGTGACACCCAGACCGGTCAGCACACATGCCAGCAACGGGTCCGACGCGGCCTCACCACAGACACCACAGCTCTTGCCCTCGGCCTTCGCCGCCTCGGCGGACAGCGCGACGAGGTCGAGCAGGGCGGGCTGCCACGGATCCTGCAGCCGCGACACGGCACCCACCTGCCGGTCCGCTGCGAACGTGTACTGCGCGAGGTCATTGGTCCCCAGCGACAGGAACTCGACCTCCTGCAGAATCGAGCGCGCGCGCAGCGCGGCCGACGGGATCTCCACCATGGCGCCGAACTTGGCCTGCAGCCCGGCCTCACGGCACGCGTCCGCGAACGCCTTCGCGTCGGTACGGTCGGCCACCATCGGCGCCATGACCTCGAGGTAGACCGGCAGACCCTGAGCGGCCTTCGCGAGCGCGGTCAGCTGCGTGCGCAGGACCTCAGGGTGGTCGAGCAGAGTCCGCAGACCACGCACGCCCAATGCCGGGTTCGGCTCGTCCGCCGGGGTCAGGAAGTCCAGCGGCTTGTCCGCGCCCGCGTCCAGCACCCGCACGACGACACGGCCCTCGGGGAAGGCCTCGAGAACCTGCCGGTACGCCTCGACCTGCTTCTCCTCGGACGGCGCCTTCTTGCTGTCGTCCAGGAACAGGAACTCCGTACGGAACAGACCGACGCCCTCGGCCCCGGCCTCGACAGCGGCCGGAACGTCAGCGGGACCGCCGACGTTCGCCAGCAGCGGCACCTTGTGACCGTCGGCGGTGACACCCGGCCCGGTCGAGACCGAGAGAGCGGCCCTGCGCTCGGCGGCCGCGGCCTCGAGCTGTGCCTTCTTCTCGTCGCTCGGGTTCACGAAGATCTCGCCGGTGCTGCCGTCGACGGCGATCACCGTACCCTCGACGAGCTCACCCGCACCCGGCAGCGCCACGACTGCCGGAACGCCGAGCGCCCGCGCCAGGATCGCGCTGTGGCTGGTGGGCCCGCCCTCCTCGGTGACGAAGCCGAGGACGAGGGCCGGGTCCAGCAGGGCCGTATCCGCCGGCGCAAGGTCACGAGCAACGAGCACATACGGCTCGTCACTGTCCGGGACACCCGGCATGGGAACCCCGAGCAGGCGCGCGACGATGCGGTTCCGCACGTCGTCCAGGTCGGCAACGCGACCGGCGAGGTACTCGCCGGCTGCTGCCAAAAGCTCGCGGTATGCGGCGAACGCGTCGTACACCGCGCGCTCTGCCGTGCTGCCGACGGCGATGCGCCGGTCCACATCCGCCATCAGCTCGGGGTCCTGGGCCATCAGGGCCTGGGCTTCGAGAACCGCCTGGGCCTCGCCCCCCGCCAGATTGCCGCGCGCAGTGAGGTCGGCTGCCACAGCGTCCACGGCCTGGCGCGCGCGCCCCTGTTCCCGCTCCGCGTCCTCGGCCGGTATCTGCTTCGCCGGGGGCTCGAGTACTGCCGTCCCCATGTGCCGAACCTCGCCGATCGCCACACCGTGGCTCACACCGACGCCTCGCAGCGTTGTCTCCATCTCACCCGTCTCCGAATCATGCGGCGGGTCCCGCCACCGCGATGGTTTTCTTGTATGCCGTCTTTCCAGTACGGCGCTGGCGTCACTGCCAGACGAAGAGTTGGTCGCCCGCCTTCACATCGCCGTCCTCACGGAGACCGGAGAGGGAGTCGGCCGTGGCCTCGAGCGCCACCACTGGGCACACCGGAGACTTGCCGGCCTGCTCGACGGCGGCCGGGTTCCAGCGCACGACGGCCTGACCGCGCGTGACGGTGTCGCCCTTGTTGACGAGCAATTCGAAGCCTTCACCATTGAGCTGCACGGTGTCGATGCCCAGGTGGGTCAGCACACCGTGACCCTCTCCGTCCACTACGACGAAGGCGTGCGGGTGAAGGGAAACGATGACCCCGTCCACGGGGGAGACGGCCTCCAAGGGCTCACGCGCGGGGTCGATCGCCATGCCGGGCCCGACCATCGCTCCCGAGAAGACGGGGTCGGGCACTGCGGCCAGTCCGATCGCGCGTCCTGCAAGAGGGGACGTCACGGTGGTCATGGGGGCCTCCCAGGGGTGGAGATTCAGATGGGCGGTCGCTGCCTGTCCCGGACGGCGCACTGGGCAGCAGCGTATGGCATGTGAAGAGCCGATTCCGCACGATAGCTCCGCCTAGAGGTCTAGACCACCCCTCGAAGTGATTTGCACCGGCTCCGTAACCCCGTGTACAGTCGTACCCCTGCCTGGGACCGAGTGACGCGTCCAAGCGCCCTTGCCCGGCAGCATCAAACTTGTCAGATCCTATCCCGGGATCCTTTCTGCATGCCCGCAGGGCGGTGGTCAGGAAGACGGGAAAACACTGATAGAGTTTGGAACACCGAAGGGAAGCGCCCGGAGGAAAGCCGCGAGAGTGAGTCTCTCGGGTGAGTACAAAGGAAGCGTCCGTTCCTTGAGAACTCAACAGCGTGCCAA